>DAOTWL010000361.1:0-1780 GCA_034435875.1 Anaerolineae bacterium | reverse complement strand
AGAGGCGGGCGACGTTGGGGAAGTTCTCCCCCTCGGCCTGCTCGGCGAAGATCAGGTATTTCATGTGCGCCTGGCTCTCTCCGGAGAAGGCGCCTTCCAGATTGGATTGGGTCATCTTGTGCATGGCTTCCTCCTGTATCTGAACTGGGGTATATCTTTATGAGACATGGGTGGCGCCGGCCTGCCACCCAATGGGACGCTCCACCGTGAGGGCTGGCTCACGGATTTCCGCCGTTATTCGCGCCGTCCTCACCCTCCGCCTGGCAGCGGGGGCAAAGACCATAGACCTCCATATGGTAGCGGTGAGGGCGGAAGCCGGAGGCCGCGATGGCCTCCTCGGGCACCGGGAAGGCGACGCCGTCGCTCCAATCTATCACCGTGTGGCATCTCTCGCAGACCAGGTGGATGTGAGGTTGGGGGTTCCCGTCGTAGCGAGTCCGGCCCTCTACGGGAATTTCCACCACCTCGCCGATGTCTCTCAGAACATCCAGGGTTTTGTAGACGGTCGCCAGGCTGAGCATCGGCAAGGTGGCCGAAACCCGCTGGTAGATTTCTTCAGCAGAGGGGTGCTCCGTGCTCTCCAGCACGGCCTGCACAATCGCCATCCGCTGAGGGGTGAGCCGGTAGCCCCGGTCCCGGAGATGACGGGTAATGGTAGTGAGGCGTTCTTTAAATAAGGGTTCTCTATTGATAACCATTTTCCGTAGCAGATTATACCATAGAGATAGGATTTGTCAAGGGGGAAACACAGCAGGATAAAGTCTAAAAAATGATAACCTGCTTTCTGGGGCGGTACTTCATCCGGGGGGTTCTGGCGGGGGCTCTGAAGGGGTAACCGCCGGTTCGGTGGAGAATGCGCAGGATAAATCCTGTGCTACCGCTACCACCCGCTCAGGTCTATGTGCCGCCCAATGGGGCTCTCCCGCACCGTCTCCAGAAAAGCCTCCGGGGGGATCACCCCGGTCTCCCGCAGGACGGTCAGCAGGGCGTAGAGGGCGGCGTTGCGCGCGCCCACCCGTCCGCGAAAATCGGCCACCCGCACCTCCGCCCCCGTCTCCGGTACCGGCAGCGACGCGTCCAGCCAAAGGACACCGCCCGTCATCCGGCGGATGCGCTCCCGCTGGTTTGCCAGCCCGTCCGCCGAAGTTACCACCACCGCGTCCGGCTGCGGGACGCCGTGGTAGAAAATGGGGTCCCGGGAAAGGACAATCTCGGCGACCGAGAATCCCACACCCACGGTGACCGGGTAACTCCCCTTCTTGGTGGCGTGAAGGCCCGCCGCCATCGCCGCCTGCGCCAGCAGTTCCGCCGCCTGTTGCACGCCCTCCCCCGCCGAACCGGCCAGAATCAGGGCCATCCGTCCCGCCAGCGGGGACGAGTACTTCCGGGGGACGGCGGGCATATCTATGAGGGTCGCCGTCTCCCGGCGGGCCGGGCGGAAGGCTGGGCGGGCCGGGCCCGTCCAGACCCCTGGCCCGTACCCGGCCTCCCGGGCCAGTTCCTTCAGCCGCAGGTCCGGGTTCATCTTCACCCCGTAACTGACGCAGATTTCCAGCACCTCCACCAGCGCGAAGCCTTCCACCTCCAGCGCCTGGCGCAGGATGTCCGAAAAGTCCCCCAGGCCGACGACGCGCGCAGCGAAGGGCGCGCCGGCGTCCAGTACCAGACGGGGCAGGTCGTGGTGGGGGAGGGGGTAGCCCTGGGGAGTGAGGACGGTCCGGAAGCCGGTGGGCGTTAAGCCGCTGGGCTGCCCGCCCGTCATCCCGTAGAGCATATTGTT
>DAOTWL010000360.1:0-5939 GCA_034435875.1 Anaerolineae bacterium | reverse complement strand
TGATTGAAATGGCTGTTGAACAGAAGTTACTGGAATTACTCGGCGACCCTGATGAGGGTCTATTCATTCGGGAAGCGATCCGCAATCGGCTTTTGCGCCAGAGACAAGCAGTGGTAAGAGGTGAACGAGGTGAGCCCTTTGAAGATGTGGTTCGGCGTCTCGGATTGGAGTAATGGCTGAATACCGTATCCGCATCTTGGAAACCGCATCTCAAGACCTGGCGCGGTTGGACAAGCCTGTGGGTCGTCGGATTGTTCAGCGCATCAGGTGGCTGGCTATAAACTTGGATGCGCTTCGTCTTGAGACATTGAGCGGAGAACTGGCAGGATTCTACAAGCTCCGTGTAGGTGACTACCGTGTCATTTATGAAGTTCTCTGGGGTGAACTGATTCACGCGATAGGTCACCGCCGAGAAATTTACCGTAGAAGGTAAAGTAAAGAACATTTCGCTGTACACAGACTGTGGCAATGAAAGTCTTCAGCGGTTTTGCCTCCGAAAGAGCCCCCACCATCCGCCTGCCGGAGTCGGTGGTCACCGAACTGGTCCCCATCGTGGACGACCTGGATGAACTGAAGGTCACCCTCCACATTCTCTACCGGCTCCAGCAGGCGCGCGGGCCCGTCCGCTACGTCTCCCAGCGGGACCTGCTGGCGGACCCGGTCCTCCTGCGCGGGCTGGAATCTCCGGCGGCGGTCCGGCGGGCCGTGGACCGCGCGGTCCAGCGGGGGACGTTCCTTCAGGCCGAGGTGGACCGGGACGGCCATCCCGACGTCGTCTACCTGGCCAACTCGCCTCACGGCCGGGCGGCGCTGGAGGCGCTGCGCCGGGGGGAGCCCTTGCCAACTGCGACACCTGCGCCCCGTCCCAATATTTTTGACCTGTACGAGCAGAACATCGGCCCGCTGACCCCCCTCATCGCCGAAGAACTGAAAGAGGCCGAGAAGACCTACCCCGCCCAATGGATTGAGGACGCCTTCCGGGAGGCCGTCGCCCTCAACCGGCGCCGTTGGAAGTACATCCGGGCCATTCTGGAGCGCTGGAATGCCGAAGGAAGAACGGACGAGGAGCGTCGGCGAGGTCTTGAGGAAGACCGCCGACGCTACATTGAGGGAGAGCACGTCCGCCACTGATGGGATGCAGGCTGAAAGCCTGCGCCACCCGTGCCCCCACTGCGGCGGCCTGGGCTACGTGCGCGCCGACGTCCCGGTGGACCACCCCGACTTCGGCAAACTCATCCCCTGCGTCTGCCGACTGGCGGAGGTGGAGCGGCGCCGTCTGGCCCAACTGCGCGCGATGGGTCAACTGGCGGCGCTGGCCCACATGACCTTTGAGACCTTCGTCCCCGAGGGACAGGGACTTCCGCCGGAGAAGCGGGCCAACCTGCGCCACGCGTACGAGACGGCGAAGGAGTTTGCCGAAAACCCCACCGGCTGGCTGGTCCTGCGCGGCGGCTACGGCTGCGGCAAGACCCACCTGGCGGCCGCCATTGCCAATCGCTGCGTGGAGCGCGGCCAGCCGGTCTTATTTGTTACCGTCCCGGACCTCTTAGACCACCTGCGGGCCACCTTCGGCCCCACCAGCCCCGTCCGCTACGACCAGCGCTTTGAGGAGGTCCGCACCGCTCCGGTGTTGATTCTGGACGACCTGGGGACCGAGGCGCCCTCCCCATGGGCCCAGGAGAAACTCTTCCAGATTCTGAACTACCGCTACAACGCCCGCCGGCCCACCGTCATCACCACCAACCATGCCCTGGAGGACCTGCCGCTGCGCATCCGTTCCCGCCTGGCCGACCCCGACCTGACGCGCATCGTCACCATTCTGGCGCCCGACTACCGCCAGGCGGGCATCTCCGCCGACCAGTCCGACCTGAGCACCCTCCACCTGCATGCCCATCAGACGTTTGAGACGTTTGACCTGCGGGAGAAGGAACTGCCGAGGGAAGAGGCGGAGAATCTGCGCAAGGCGATGGAACTGGCCCGGGCCTACGCCCAGAACCCTCAGGGGTGGCTGATTTTCACCGGCACCTACGGCTGCGGGAAGACGCACCTGGCGGCGGCCATCGCCAACTTTCGGGCCAAACAGGGGCATCCGGTCCTGTTCGTCGTCGTGCCCGACCTGCTGGACCACCTGCGGGCCGCCTTCAGCCCCCAGAGCCCGGTCTCCTTTGACCGGCGGTTTGATGAGGTGCGCCGGGCCCCGTTCCTGGTGCTGGACGACCTGGGGACGGAATCGGCCACGCCGTGGGCGCGGGAGAAGATGTACCAGATTTTTGACTACCGCTACAACGCCCTTCTGCCGACCATCATCACGTCGGCAACGCCCATCAAGGACCTGGACCCCCGTCTGGCGGCGCGCATCCAGGACGAGGCGCGGTGCATCCACTTCGCCATTCTGGCCCCGGCCTATCGCGGGAAGGCCCAGCGACGCCCCCGCCGTCCCCGTGGGCACGGGTAGAGGGCATCTCCCTGATCGTTCGTAGTCAGCCACGAAGCGAAGCGGAGTGGCGTTGCAGACAACCTCTTACTCCAGCCTACCCTCTTCCTCCACCGCCAGGTCCTCCTCCCGACCGGCATAGAGATAGCGGCCCAGCAGAGTGTCGTACTCTGTCCAGGGTTTGGTGGGGTCGCGGCGGGTGGCGATCAGGCGCTGGAACCGGTTCACCTGAGCGCTGAGGTCCTCCACATAGTGCAGGGCCGCCGCCTCCAGCGTCTTGGGCCGCCGGGGGGAGCCCCACTCGTACCGCCCGTGGTGGCTCACAATCATGTGCCGCAGCCGCAATGCCAGGTCGGAGGGGAAATCCGGCATCCCCTCCAGCACCCGGTCCACCATCTGTAACGACATCACCACATGCCCCAGCAACCGCCCCTCGTCGGAGTACTCTATGCCCGTCTCCCAGACGTACTCGCGCGTCTTGCCGATGTCATGCAGCAGCGCGCCGGTCAGCAGAAGGTCCCGGTGAATCTGCGGATACAGGGTCAGCAGATGGCGGCAGAGGGAGATGACCTCCACGGTGTGCTCCAGCAGTCCCCCCAGGTACGCGTGGTGGACCCGTCGCGCGGCCGGGGCCTGGGAGAAGCGGGCGACAAACTCCGCGTCGTCGAAGAAAGCCAGCAGCAACGCCTTCAGGTGGGGGTTTTCCACTTCGGCGACCGCCGCCCGGACCTCCTCCAGCATCTGGGCCACGTCCCGCTCGGTGGCGGGGATCATATCGGCCAGGTCGTACTCCCCTTCCTTCGCGGGGCGGATTTTCTCCACGACGACCTGCCAGCGGTCCAGGTACTCCTCCACTCGCCCCAGGACCTTGACCACCCGCCCCGTCTCCAGGCGGCGCTCCACCTCCGGCGCGTCCTCCCAGACGCGCGCTATCATCTCCCCCGTCCGGTCCGAGAGGACCAGGGTGAGGAACTCGCCCCGGGTCCGGTCCCGGAACGGCTCCAGTTGCTTGCGGCGCAGGAGGAAGAAACTGAGCACCCGGGCGCCGGGGCGCAGGTCACGGACGAATTGTTTCTTTTTTGGTAGATTGGTATCTGGTAAATTGGTCATTTGGTCATTGGTTCATTTGGGGCGGCCTTCCGGCGCGGGCGGAGACGAATCTGACGATAGCGGGCGCGCAGTTGGGCCGGGGTCAGCCGTTTACCGGTCTCAAAATACAGGGTGGCGACCTCTCCGATGGCCCACGTGCCCAGTCCGGTGACCACGCCGGCGATCACCCAGCCGGGGCCGGGGAGGACTTTGGCCAGTTGCCCGGCCAGGAAACGCAACCCCACGCCCCCGGCGATGGTGGTGAGGAGTTCCTTCGCGTGGCGGACGGAGAGGGATTCGCCGTAGATGGCGGCGATGCGCAGGACCATCCGCACCTGTCCGGCCAGCAGGAAGGGGACGTCCAGCCCCGGCACGGGCTCGGCGGCGATGATGCCGTTGAGGGTGGCCGCGCTGCGGATAAGCCGCTCGGCCAACTGTCGCCGGTAGGCCGGCAGGGCCCGCCCCAGCGCGACGGCGATCCAGGGGTGGGCCTCCCCAATGGCCGGGATGAGCCGGTCTGCCACCCCGGCCCCGCTGCGGGCGCAGACCGGGATGGGCGCGACCCCCAGTTTCCGCCGGGCGTCCTCCAGGACGGCCGGGAGTTCCCGCCGCACCAGGTCTATCTTGTTGAGCGCCACAATCACCGGCAGGCCCGTCGCCAGCAGCGACCGGTAGATTTCGTCGTCGGACTGGCGGATCCCGGCGGCGGCGTCCAGGAGGAGGACGACCACGTCGGCTTCCTCGGCGGCGCGGCGGGCAATTTCCGCCCGGTCCATCCCGCCCACCTCGCCGAAGCCCGGGGTGTCCACCAGGACGAAGGGGCCGAACCGTTCCTCCAGCACCGTCTGGGTGGTGCCGGGAACG
Source organism: Anaerolineae bacterium (assembly GCA_034435875.1). Lineage (GTDB taxonomy): Bacteria > Chloroflexota > Anaerolineae > B4-G1 > DUEL01 > SpSt-77. The sequence continues at coordinate 1,552 of DAOTWL010000360.1, read as the reverse complement.
GCAGTGACGGGGGAGACCCGGCGGCCCATCATCTGGTTGAAGAGGGTGGACTTGCCGGAGTTGACCGGTCCGACGATGGCCAGGCGGGTGGCGGCCTCCCGCTGGACGGCGAGGGAGAGTTCATCCCAATCCAGGGCCTGGAGCAGGCCCCGCAGGTCGGCAAGACGAGCAGGGAGTTTCATCGGAGGGCGGAGACGGATGGATGCGGGTTTTCTCTATAAATCAGTACCCCGCCTGCTTATCCACCACGTTGAGCAGCGGTTCTCCCGCCACGTAACGGCGCAGGTTCTCCAGGAAGAGGTCTATCTCCCGTTCCTCTATATGCGGGGAACTCCAGGAGTTATGGGGGGTGATGATGACGTTGGGCAGGTCCCAGAGGGGACTTTCCGGCGGGAGCGGCTCCTGGAGAAAGACATCCAGGCAGGCCCCGCCGATGCGGCCTTCCCGCAGCGCCTCCACCAATGCGTCCTCATCCAGGATGGCGCCGCGCGAGATGTTGATGAGCCAGGCGTCGGGCTTCATCGCGGCCAGTTCGGCCCGCCCGATCATCCCGCGCGTCTCGGCGGTCAGCGGTACGGCGATGACAACGAAATCGGAGCGCGCGAGGAGGTCGTGCAGACGGTCCGGGGGCATCACCTCATCGGCGACGTCGCTGGAGGCAGGGTGGCGCCGGAGGCCCAGGACGCGTATGCCGAACGCGCGACACAGGCGGGCCACCTCTGCGCCGATGTCCCCCAGGCCGACAATGCCCACCGTCAGGCCGCGCAGTTCCCGCAGGGGGAGTTTCTCCCACCGGTGCTCCTGCTGCCGGGCCCAGAACTCCGGCAACCGCTTGACCACCGCCAGGATGTAGGCCATCACCGTCTCGGCGATGGGGATGTTGAAGACGCCGCTGGCGTTGGTCAGGATGGCCTCCGATTCCCGCAGTTCGGGGAAGAGGAGATGGTCCACCCCGGCGCTGATGGTGTGGACCCAGCGCAGGCCGGGGATGCGGGCCAGAAGGCGCCGGGTCGCCTCCGGGCTCAGCCCCCAGCGGAGGAAGAGCACATCCGCTCCCTCCAGATTTTCGCGGGTCTCCCCGTCGGGCCCGACGGGGACAATTTCACACTCCGGCGCGATCCGGCAGACGGGCTCCCGCAGACGTTCTACCAGGTGGTCGGGAAGGAGAAGTTTCATGACGGACCACGGACGACGGACGATTGAGGCAGTGGGCGGTACAGGACTTGAACCTGTGGCCTCCTCCTTGTAAGGGAGGCGCTCTGACCGACTGAGCTAACCGCCCCGCAAGATAAATCTTGCGCTACAAAAATCATAACATGCTTTCAGGAGAAGTCAACTGCGCGGGGCGACGTGCCAGGCACTTTCCGAAGTGCCTGGCACGTTCTGTGAAACCTCGCAACTACCTACCCCGATGGCTGGGATGCCCACTTCCGCCCGCCGCTGTTGCAGTTTAACAAATTATTTGGGCAATCGCCTGAGGTGGACTTTGCCCCCTCATCCCCCCCTTGCCCCCCCCTCCCCCAGAAGCGGGGGAGAAGGGGGGGTTTGAGGG
>DAOTWL010000359.1:0-1753 GCA_034435875.1 Anaerolineae bacterium | reverse complement strand
GCAAAAACTGACCGCCGTCCGCGACGTCAGTTTTGAGATTGGCGAGCGGGAGATTGTCTCCCTGATCGGCGAAAGCGGGAGCGGAAAGAGCACCATCGGGAAACTCGTCCTCCGTCTGATCCCCGTCACCTCGGGAAGGATTTCCTTTGAGGGGACGGACGTCTCCACGCTGGACGGGCGGGCCCTCAAGGAGTACTACCGGAAAGTCCAGGGGGTCTTTCAGGACCCCTTCGCTTCTTTTAACCCCATCTTCAAGGCCGACCGGATTTTCCGGATGGTCCACGACGAGTTCTACCCCCAGATGGGCGCCCGGGAGTGGACGGAGAAAGTGGAGGGAGCGCTGCGGGCGGTGGGCCTGAACCCCCCGGACGTGCTGAACAAGTTCCCCCATCAGTTGAGCGGCGGGCAATTGCAGCGCTTCCTGGTCGCCCGCGCGCTTCTGCTGGACATCCGCCTGCTCATTGCCGACGAGATTATCAGCATGCTGGACGCCTCCACCCGCGTGGACGTCCTGAACCTCCTGGCAGACCTGAAGGCCCGGGGCCTCTCCATTCTCTTCATCACCCACGACCTCTCGCTGGGCTACTACATCAGCGAGCGCGCCATCATCCTCTACCGGGGCCGCATCGCCGAGATGGGCCCGACGGATAAGGTCTATAACCGTCCCCTCCATCCCTACACGGAGATGCTGATGGAGTCGGTCCCCCGGCTGGACCGGAAGTGGGAGGAGGAGATTCGCGTGGAGCGGGAGGGAGGACTGGCGGGCCCCACAGGGGACGGCTGCGTGTACGCCGGCCGCTGCCCCAAGGCAATGGACATTTGTACCCGGGAGGAGCCGAAACTGAAAGAGGCGGAGACCGGCCACTTCGTGGCCTGCTGGGCCCGGTGACCGGTCCGAGAATGTGCCAGGCATGTCCGGAAGTGCCTGGCACATCTTTTGGAGGGAGAAAGATGATCCAGGCCGTTGGCCCCGCTCTTCCCCACATCCCCTGGGAGGACCGCCCCCCGGGATGCTCCGACGTCGTCTGGCGCCACAGCCGGAACCCCATCATCACCCGGGACGCCGTCCCCGGCGCCAACAGCATCTTCAACAGCGCGGTGGTGCCCTTCAACGGAGCCTTCGCCGGTGTCTTCCGCTGCGATAATACCGCGCGGGATATGCAGCTCCACGCCGGCTTCAGCGACGACGGCATCCACTGGCGGATAGAGCCGCAGCGCATCCACTTCGTCTGCGAGGACCCGGAGGTCGGGCAATTCGTCTACGGCTACGACCCGCGCGTCTGCTGGATAGAGGACCGCTACTACATCACCTGGTGCAACGGGTACCACGGCCCGACCATCGGCGTGGCCTACACGTACGATTTCCGGACCTTCTACCAGTTGGAGAACGCGTTTCTGCCCTACAACCGCAACGGTGTCCTCTTCCCGCGCCGGATCAACGGGAAGTATGCGATGCTGAGCCGCCCCAGCGATCGTGGGCACACCCCCTTTGGGGACATCTTCTACAGCGAGAGCCCGGATATGATTCACTGGGGCCGCCATCGGTTCGTGATGGCCCCGGTGGGCGGTTGGCAATCCACCAAAGTCGGCGCCGGCCCCACGCCAATTGAGACCTCGGAGGGCTGGCTCCTCATCTACCACGGGGTCCTGACCTCCTGCAACGGCTTTGTCTACAGTTTCGGCGCGGCGCTGCTGGACCTGGATAAGCCCTGGAAGGTCATTTACCGGACTCGCCCCTACCTGCTGAATCCCC
>DAOTWL010000358.1:0-2031 GCA_034435875.1 Anaerolineae bacterium | reverse complement strand
GTCCTGGCCACCCAGAGCCGCACCACGATGGTCGCCAGCGCCGCTGCGATCCGCATCATCCTGGATTATGCCAACGACCTCGAAGCGGCTGCGCATTCCGAACTGCGCGACATCGCCCATATCCCCTCGTACGCCTTGGCCGATGAGATCCTGCGATTCGGTCTGGACAAACTGGAGGACTACGCTGTGGGCAAATTCGCCGACCTGGCCGCCCCCATCCAGGACGCCGGCGGCATCTCCCGCTCCACCAGCAACGATGCCATCGCGGCGATCCGGGACAAACTTGGCCGTGCCCGAGGGTACCGGCAGAATCTGGCCACCGCCGTGCGTTTATACGTTCGGGACCTCCACGGCGTGACCTTACCTGACGGCTTTGACCCGCTCAACCCGGACCTGGACTTCATCACAGACCCCATTCTCAAGGATCGGGTCAGGAACTGGCTGGCCGGGTATCTGGCCTCCTTTTTCCGGGACCACATCGTCGCTCCTTTGTGGGTGAACGGCCCCCGTAGCGCGGTGGATAACCGCCACCAGGCCTTCCAGGCTTTCCTCTTATCGCATCCCGTTTCGGCGGAGCCGCCGGGCCTGGCCGGGCAGATGCAGCATGGGCGTGACCGCATCCTTAACGTGGTGGAGGGGGATGCTATTGTCACCCTCGGCCCCTACAACATCCTGGGCCACACCCTCCGCTACGACCTGACGCTGCAGGAACAGGAGAACAAGCGCCTTCAGGTTCATACCATAGGCGATATCCTGAATATTGCCCTCGCTGTCCTGATTGTCATCGGGGTGGTGATTGTTCTGTTGCTGATTGTCGGGGCCATCAGTTCCACCGGCCCCCTGGCGGCGGTCGTCGCACCGATTATCTGGCAGATTGTCAAAGTCCTGTATACCATTACTAAACTGCTGCCCGTCGTAAGTGCCCTCGTGGCCGTCTCTATGCTCTTCACCGTCCCGGCGATTGCCCCCCATGTCCCCCAATACCACGATGAGACCCTGGATGCATCGGAAGCGCTGATCGGGAGCCGCGGTACGGCCTCCCTGCGCTCCTTTAATGTGGAAAGTCGTCCCGGCCAGGCCCGGCTCACCGCCCAGGTGGACGGGCCGGAAGAGGGGACGGCGCGGGTCCTGGTGGAGACGGCCCTCTACAGCGTGGACGGGCGCATCATCCAGATTGTCTGGTCGCCCCTGGAGATTCGGGCCGGTCAGTCGGCCGAACTGAGCAAAGAGGTGCCGCTGGCATCGGGGAGTTACCGGGCCGTCACCACGATCTACTCCCAGGAGGAGGTGCTGGCCGCGCCGGTCGTGCCCTTCCAGGTGCCGCGGCCCGAGGTGCAAATGTCCCTCTGGCTGGAGCAATCCCGGCTGAGCCTGGGGCAACCGGTGCAGGCCCACGTGGCGCTGACCAACACCAGCCCTATCAGCGATGTGAACGACCTGACCCTCATCCTGGAATCCAGCGACGGCGTCCACTTTGACGCCTGGCCGGTCACCCTGGCCGCCGGTGCTTCCCGGCAGATTGACTACACCTTCACACCCACGACGACCGGCTCCTTTGTCCTGCGGGCCTGGCTGGGCATCGGATTCAGCACACTGGCCCAGCAGGATGCGGCCTACAGGGTGGGCGCCGGCCCGGCGGTGGCCCTCAACACCACCCTGGCCGATGTCTACACTCCGGGCGCCACGGTCACCCTCCCGCTCACGCTGACCAACGTCGGCGACGCGGCCGCTACGGTCACCGTCACCGTCCGGACGGCGGACCGGCTGCGAAGTGGGGTGTTCGTATATACCTCCACGCAGACGGTGAACGTCCCGGGCGGGGGCACGGCCTTCGTCCAGGCCGTCGCTCTTCCGAACGCCCAACCCGGCCTGTATGCTGCCTGGCTGGAGATGGACGGGGAGGGATACGACGCCCGTGACTTTGCTGTGGCGGCGGCGGATACCCTCTTCGGCCTGCTGACGGTCGGGAACCTGTATCCATCGGTGGGGCAGAGCGTGCCAGTGACAGCAACGGTGCGCCGCGCAGATAAT
>DAOTWL010000357.1:0-12831 GCA_034435875.1 Anaerolineae bacterium | reverse complement strand
GGATAGCCCGTCAGGGCTTTGTCATCTGAGCCCGCCGCTTCAGCGGCGGGCGGAAGTGGGCATCCCAGCCATCGGGGTAGGGAGTTACGTATTCCCCGCTTTCCGCTACCGGCTACCGGCTTCCTGCTACCAACTATTACGGTAGCGCCGCGCGCAGCACCCGCAGCCAGTTGCCGGACATCACGGCGGCGATGTCGGATTCAGCGAAGCCCCGCTCCGCCAGCGCGTCGGCAATCTTGGGCAGGTCGGCGACGGTGTCTATGCCCAGCGGAGCCGCCTCGGCGCCGAACCCGCCGTCAAAGTCGGACCCCAGCCCCACGTGGGCCGCGTCCCCCACCACCAGGCAGACGTGGTCTATGGCCACCGCCACGTCCTGCAGGGTCACCGCCTCCTTGCCGTCGGCGGGGGACCAATCGGGCTTCAGAAAGCGGTTATAGGGGACGATGCCGACGACGCCTCCGCGCTCGGCCAGGGCCCGGATCATCCGGTCGGAGAGTTGGCGGGGGCCGGGGACCAGCGCCCGGGGGTTGGAATGGGTCGCCACGACCGGCCCCTCGTACCGGTCCACCACCTCCCAGAACGCCTCCTCCGCCAGGTGGCTCCCGTCCAGGATCATGCCGGATTCGGCCAGGACCTCCAGCAGGGCCCGACCGGCGTCGGTGAGGGGGCCGGGGGCGCGGTTGCCGCCCGCGTAGCGGGAGCCGGCGGCCCATGCCAGCGCCACGATGCGGACGCCCCGCCCGTGCCAGTACTCCACGTCCTCGGGCCGGCGGATGGGGTCGGCCCCCTCCAGGGCCGGGATGATGCCCACCTGAGGGGATTCCCCCTCCCAGGAGGCCAGCACGGCCTCCAGGTCGGCCCGGTTGCCGACCAGGCGAATCCGCTCTGACCGCTCGGCCAGCCGTTCGTAGGAATCCAGTTGCTCGTTGGCGCGCCGGTAGGCCTCTTCGGCGTCGGCGTAACTCTGGGGGTCCCACTCCATCGTCCCGGCAGCGCGGGGGGTGATATAGACGGAGCCGCAGATGACGGCGACGCGCCCTTCCAGCCACTCCGGCAACCCCAGCATACACTGGCCGTTGCGGCGGACGGCATCCGTCCCCTCTTCCAGCCGACGGATCTCCTGCGCGCTGCGCAGGTAATCCCGGCCCAAGGCCAGCCCGGCCCAGGCGATGTCTTCGTGGGCGTCTACAATGATGGGTCTGGTCATATTTTCACCCTATGTGGAAAATCGGCGGGAGGACCGGCATCCAGAGTTTGTGCAGGTCCAGGTATATGGAGAGAAATCGGGTCAGAAGAGGACGCAGGGCACTACTCTGCCACAGGTAGGCTGTGGCGGAGCGGAGCCCTTCCAGCGCCTTTCCCCAGGTCTGCTGGGGGGCGTAGCCCAGCGTGGCGCTCAGCAGGCCGGCCACGATGAACCCGCAAACAATGCCGGGCAGAAGCCCCAGCAGTTGGTCCAGAAACCCCAGCGCGGGCAGACGGGTATCCGGGAACCCCTTGCGGAGGAGGATTTCCAGCACGACCGTGATACCGATAAAGACGGCCCAGAAGGCGACGAACTGGGTCAGAGTGGGCGTTTTGCCTCCGATGGCGCTGAGGAAGAGCGCCAGGTAGGGATACAGGAGTCCCGCTGCGGCCGTTGCCAGGTAGAGGATCAGCAGGCTGAACCACTGGCGGATCAGGCCTGCCACGATGGAGAGGATGCAAACGGTCAGGAAGATCAGCGCCAGCAGGATGTCCAGAATGCCGAAGGTCATCGTGTTTCCCTTTTGCTTCGTGATTTGTTCGTGATAAGGCACGAAACGGAGTGGAGTGCCGTCTGACGCCACTCCGCTGCGCGGCGTGGCTGACTACGAACGGTTCGGGGTTGACTACAAGTCGCCTCGTGGCGAACTACAAGCGACCGGGTGGTAGCCAATCCAGCAGATGGCGGTTGCCGATGCGGACGCGGGTCAGGCCCGCCTGCCGGGCGGCGGCCTCCGCCTCCTCGGCCTGGCGACGGGTGGTGGTGCCCAGGTCGTGGAAGTAGAACTGGGGGGCGAAGGCCAGCAGCGCGTGGGGGATGCGCGGGTCAAAACCCGCGATGAAGCGGGCGATTTGCTCCACCTCCTTCGCGTCTACGTAGCCAGGAACCAGCAACGTACTGGCGACCACCAGCGGCGGGTCGGGCCGCTCGGCGAAACGGGCCGCCGCCCGGGCGAAGTTCTCCAGCGTCTGCGCGTTATCCGCTCCCGTCAATGCCCGATGGAGGGCCCCGTCCCAGGCCTTCAGGTCAAACTTGACGATGCCGCCGGTCCGGAGGGAAATCTCCACGGCGCGGTCCATCAGGCGGGGATGGGCGCTGCCGTTGGTCTCCCAGCAGACGACGATGCCCCGCTCCGCCAGTCGGTGAGCCGAAGCCAGCGCGTGGGCCATCTGGGCCGCCGGGTCGCCGCCGAAGTAGCAGACGCAGTAGGTCTGTTCGTTGGCCACATCAGCCAATTCCTGCGCCGGGATGGTCCGGTACCGGCGCGGGTCGGCGTCCCGATAGTGCCAGTTCTGGCAGAACAGGCAGTTGAAGGTGCAGGCAGAATAGAAGACGGCCAGATTATGCTTACCCCGCTGGGCAGACCCTGTGCAGACCCAGTCGGCGACGCAGTTGGTCGGAAGCGGGTCCCGGTACCACTGCAGAAGGCCCCGTTCGGGAGTTCCGGCCAGGTGGCGGAGTTTCCCCTCGCGGACCTCTCTCAGGCCGCAATATCCTCGCTCCCCTTCACCAATAATGCACTTGTGGACACACAACCCGCAGGGGATTCCCCCGGCCGTGCGGGGCGGGGTCTCCGGAAGGCCGAAGGTGCGGCGCGTGGCCGCATGAGCCCTCTCCGTCATCGGCAGCGCTTCCGGACGGCGCTCCCGAACACATTCGCGACAGACGCCCAGGATAGAGGCGACCGTCACATCGGAGCGCCCACAGACGATGCATCGCATTTGCCGCTCCATCTCCGGGGTAATTGTAGCACTGCCCTGAAGGATAGGCAAGCGGGAATGGGGGGGCAGCGGCCGAAGGCCGCCGCAAAACATCGCCCCCATCCAGATGTGCCTGCGAATGCCTGCTTGCCTTTCTGGAAAACAATGCTATAATATACTCGGGCGCGTAGCTCAGCTGGTTAGAGCGCCACACTCACATTGTGGAGGTCAGGGGTTCGAATCCCTTCGCGCCCACACGGACTTCATGGACCACGGCCCGAAGGCGCCCTTCGGGCGCGTGTTTTTTGAGGCCCATACTCCCGAATGAAAGAACCGACCTCCACGATTATCCGGGAAACCCCCCAGCGCAGGTTGGAAGTGGATTGGGTGGTCAGCAATCTGCGCTGGCTCCTGTTGTTGGCAGTCCTTCTGGTCGGATTTTTGGAGCCCCAGTACGGCTTCAACAGCCCCCTATCCCTTCCCCTTGGCCTCCTCATCGGTATTGCCGTCGCCTATAACCTGGCGTTGACGCTTCTATTAGCCGTTCATCGTTTCCCGCCCCTTCTCTCCATCCTTGCCCTGGTCGTGGATACGGTCCTGGCCGTCGGCCTGATGGCCGTATCTGGAAGATTGGATAGCCCTCTGTTGTTTTTCAGCCTGTTCCCTATCATCACGGCCGCCCTTCGCTTTTCCTTCCTGACCAGCCTGGCCGTGGCGCTCTTCATCGCCATCGGTTATCTGGGCCTGGGCTTTCTGGAGACAGTCCCTCTGGCCGTAGAAACCCTGTTGGCGAAAATAGGGAATGTTGTCATCATTCTGCTGGCCGCAGTGGTCACCGGACTGGTCGGTGGGCAGATGAAGCGGCGGGTCGCCCTCATCCGACGGCAGGAAGAAGAAGAGGAGTTACGCCGGCTGCGGGCTCGCCACCAGCAATCCCGCCTCATTTTTGAACTGGCCAGTACGCTCAGCGCGACGCTGAATTACCAGCGGGTTCTGGAAGCGATTCTGGATGTGGCAGAAATCGGCCTGCACGAACTGGCGGGGCAGGAAACCCCTCTGGTGGGCCTGATCCTCCTCTTTCGGGGAGACCAACTGAAGGTTGCGGCATCCCGCCATGCTCCCCGCCGGGACCAACAGATGACCCTGGAAGGACAATCGGGGGCCCTGGCCCAGGCACTGAGAACGGCGGAACCGGCGCTCTGCCTGGCCCCGGGAGAGGACCCGGAACTGGGCCGATTCATTTCCCTTCACCAGTGCCGGGAAGCAGTCGCAGTGCCCCTGCGGGCTGGCTTTGAGACTTTCGGCCTGGCCGTTTTCGGGAGCCCCCAAACCGGCCTGTTTACCCCCGACTATCAGGACCTGCTCAGTGCCCTCTGCAACCAGGGCGTCGTTGCGCTTCAGAACGCGCGCCTCTACCAGAGCCTGATGGAGGAAAAGGAGCGCATCGTCGCCGTGGAGGAGGACGCCCGGAAGAAACTGGCCCGGGACCTCCACGACGGCCCCACCCAGTCCATTGCCGCCATCGCAATGCGGTTGAACTACGTCCAGATGCTCCTCAAAGAACGGCCCGATGAGATTCAGGCGGAACTGGCGCGCATTGAGGAACTGGCCCGTCGTACCACCAAAGAGATTCGCCACATGCTATTCACCCTCCGGCCGCTTATCCTGGAGACGCACGGGTTGCGCGCGGCCGTAGAGCAGTACATCGCCAAGCGGATGGAAACGGACCCTCTGCCGATTCGGCTGGAAGCGCCGGAGGGAGTGGACGGTCGGTTGGACAAAGATCAGCAGGGCACGATTTTTTACATTATAGAAGAAGCCATCAGCAATGCCCGCAAGCACGCCCATGCCAGCCAGATTGTGGTCCGGATGTACACCCGGGGGAATCTCTTTGTCGCCGAGGTGGTGGATGACGGCGTGGGTTTTGACCCGCGCGTCCTGGAACGGGGGTACGAAGAGCGCGGCAGCCTGGGAATGCTGAACATGCGGGAGCGGGCCGAACTGGTCGGGGGCAAACTGACCATTATCTCCGCCCCCGGTCAGGGGGCCACCGTGCGGCTGGAGGTTCCCCTCAAAGAGGAGTACGCCCGTGGTTGACCGGTGGCTCTGGCTGGGTGGCTCCGTGCTGGTCGCCCTGCTGAGTGCCTGGATAGCCTGGCTCCTTCGCTGTCAGGCCCGGGTCCAAAGGCTGAAAGCCTCGCCGTTTTTCCCCCCACTTCTCCAACTGCTTCGGTTCCTGTACTCCATCGGCGGGCCGTTTGCCGCCCTGCTCTGGGGGCGGGACGCGGTGGTGGAGCGACAGTTCGGTCTGGCCCCCCTGCCCCTTCTGCTGGGCCCCTCCCCCTCTCCCGAAGAGCGCCTGCAACTCTGGATGGACGGGGTACGCGGCCTGGGCTGGGCCGTTTTCCTGGGAGTGGCCGCCTGGAGCACTCTGGTGGTCATCTGGTGGGCCGCAGGGCGTCGGAGCGACGGGAAGACCGTTCGCCTTCCCCTTTCCGTTCCGACCGCGCTGAGGGAGGCTTTCTTTCAGGAGACCCACTGGATGTTCTACCGGAACGGGCCCTCTGTTGTGCTGGGGACCTATTGGGGGACCTGGGTGGGATTGGGGATCGTCGCACTGGAGGCCATCCTGAATCCCTGGTGGTGGGAGGCGCTGCGGGAACCGGAGAAGCGCCCCCTTACCTTAATCCGTACCGGTATGGCTGTCCTCAGCGCGGCGTTTTATTTGCAGGCTGCCAACCTCTGGCTGAGCATCCTGTTACACTGGGGGGTTACAGGGGGACTGGCGGGCTGGGCCGCCGCGCGGGCCCGCTCCGTGTAGGACAACCGCTTGCAGTTGTCCTGCCATCTGCGGTGTCAAACCTGCTCAAAGTGGGCCGCTTCCACCACAAATACCGTTGCCCGGTGCCGGCCCGGCTCCGGCGGCGCACAGGTCTGGCGAAGTAAGTCTATCACTCCATCCACTTCCGCGGCCTCTGCTCCGATCAGCAGCGTGACATTTCCCCGTCGGAGAAACCCACCCGTACTGGCGATTCGGGTCACCCGGTAGCCTGCTGCGATCAGCCGTTCCGTAACGGCCCCCGCATCTCCGTCCTGCAGGATTACGATGAGTAGTTTCATCCTCACACCTGCTCAAACCGTTCTACGTTGAGGACATAGATGGTTGCCCCCCCGACCTGTGTCTCCATCATCATCGGTTGCACCTCCGCCATCGTGACCTCCAGGTGCACGGGGAGGTATCGGGTATAGGGGCGGCATAGCGTCCGAAGTCGCCCCAGCAGAGGGGGGAGACGGGCCCGGTCCAGGCCAATGAGGAGAGAAACCGTCGCTTCCTGCAGCAGGCCGCTGGTGGAATCTATCCGGGTGACGTAAAATCCCTCTTCCACCAGAGTCCGAATCACGTCCCCGGCCTGCCCACCGGCCACCGTCGCAATCACCAACTGGTTGACCTGTTGTTCGCCCATCTCTTCTCCATTTTACCCTCACTTTTGCATCTGCGCAAATGGGATACGGGCTGAAAATCTCACATAGAGACCCAAAGGGTGCAAAGGGTTGGTATTTGTATCTTTTCAGCACAGACGGCAAAATCCCACCTCCCCGTTGCAGGTACTGGCAAGTTTTCTATTGACAAATTGCCAATAGTATGGTATAATGGCTGCGAACGCAGGCAGGGAGAGACAGATATGCATGAGAGAGGTCCCCGATGGCACTGGCGGGGGTGCTCCCGCCGAGCGGTGCGGTTTCTGGAGCCCGTCCTGCTTCTGCTCCTGCATCACGGCCCCGCCCACGGCTACACCCTGCTGGAGCAACTGGATTCCTTCGGCCTGGGGGGATTGGACCCCACCGTTGTGTATCGGGCGCTGAGGGAGATGGAGGAACAGGGCTGGGTGGCCTCCGTGTGGGACCGGGAGCAGACCCAGGGCCCTCCCCGACGCGTGTACCACCTGACCTCTCTGGGAGACGAGGTCCTCCGATTCTGGGTTCAGGACCTGGAGGAGACCCGCCGGATGGTGGACCATTTCTTGCAACGGTACTATCAGCACATAGAAGAGCATCCCATTCAGGAGGAACCATGAAAATCGCCGTTGTATCCGATGACGGTGTGACCATCAGCCAGCACTTCGGTCGCGCCCCGTTCTACGTGGTCGTCACGGTGGAAGAAGGCCGGGTAACCGGCCGGGAGGTCCGGGAGAAGATGGGACACGCCCACTTCGCCGGGGAGCACCATCACGGGCATGGGCACGGCCCCGACCCGCGCGGCCACGGATTTGACGCGGCCGCGCAGAGCCGCCACGCCCGGATGATTGCCGCCATCGCCGATTGCGACGTGCTCCTGGCCCGGGGAATGGGCGCCGGAGCCTACGAAAGCATCCGGCAGGCCGGCATCCGCCCCGTCCTCACCGACGTCGCCCGCATTGACGACGCGGTGCAGGCCTATCTGGAGGGGAGGCTGGAAGATCACCCGGAGCGCCTTCACTAACGGAATACGCAACACGCAGTACGTGAAGCGTGAAACCTGAAATCTGGGAGAGAGCAATGTTGGCTGTGGAAGCAGTCCGCGCCCCACTCACCGGGGCCGTCCTTCGGCGGCTGAAGTGAAACGTGAAGCGTGAAACGCGAAACGCGAAGCGTGAAGCATAGGACGGAATACGGAGTACGAATACGCACCATGGCCGAACCGACCCTCACCCCTCAGGAAAAGCGGACCCTGCTGGCCTACCAGCGGGACGAACTGACCGAGCATCATATCTACACCCGGCTGGCGCGGACGGTCCGGGAGACCCGAAACCGGGCCGTCCTGGAGCGCATCGCGGCCGATGAACTCCGCCATTCCCGCTACTGGTCGCGCCTTACCGGAGAGGAAGTCCGCCCCGACTGGCTCAGAATCTGGTTCTACACTCTGACCGGGCGCATTCTGGGCATCACCTTCGCCGTCAAAAGGATGGAGCGAGGGGAGGAAGGAGCGCAGGACAATTATGCCCGGATGGAGGGCGTCGTCCCCGGCGTGGAGGCCATCGCGCGGGACGAGAAAGCCCACGAAGAGGCCCTGCTGGCGATGCTGGACGAGGAGCGGCTCCGGTACACCGGCTCCATCGTCCTGGGATTAAACGACGCGCTGGTGGAATTGACCGGCGCGCTGGCCGGGCTGACCTTTGCCCTGCAGAACACCCGACTGGTGGCGATGACGGGGGCCATCACCGGCATCGCCGCCGCTCTCTCTATGGCCGCTTCGGAGTACCTCTCCACAAAGGCCGAGGGGGACGGGCGGAACCCGCTGCGGGCGTCCCTCTACACCGGCGTCGCCTACATCTTCACCGTCCTGGCCCTCATCCTGCCGTACCTCTTGCTGAAAAGCCCGTACCTCTGCCTGGCAGCCACGCTGGCGGTGGCGGTTCTGATCATCGCCTTTTTCAACTACTACATCTCCGTGGCCCGCGACCTGCCCTTCCGGCGGCGGTTTCTGGAGATGGCCGGGCTGAGCCTGGCGGTGGCGGCGATCAGTTTCGGCATCGGCGTCCTGATGCGGACGGTGTTCGGAGTGGAAGTATAGGGGGTTCCGTGCTGGAAATCGTCATCCCATCCCGTGACCGGCTCCGTCTGGAGCACCTGGTCCTGGACCTGAACGGGACGGTGGCGCTGGACGGAGCCGTTCTGCCCGGCGTGCGGGAGCGGGTCGCCCGACTGCGCCCGACCCTCACCGTCCACCTGGTCAGCGCGGACACGCAGGGGACGCTGGCGGCGGTGGCGGAGGATTTGGGCGTCATCCCGCACCGCCTGGGGCCGGGGGACGAGGGGGAGCAGAAAGCGGCGCTGGTGGGGCGACTGGGCGCCGACAGAGTGGTCGCCATCGGCAACGGAGCCAACGATGCCCGGATGCTGGAGCGGGCCACGCTGGGGATCGCCGTCCTGGGGCCGGAGGGGCTGGCCCTCCCCTGCCTCCAGGCCGCCGACGTGCTGGCTCCGGACATCGTCGCCGCGCTGGACCTGCTCCTCTTTCCGCGCCGGCTGGTCGCGACGCTGCGGAGGTAGGACGGCCTCTCCAGGCCGTCCAGACGGGCTGAAAAGACGGGCCGAAAAGCCCGTCCTACGGTTGAGTTTCCACGCCTCTCACTTCCACCCGCCAATCCCCGGCCCGCAGGTCGCCGCCCGCTGCCTCCAGCAGGGCCAGAAGGTCAAACTTCGGCCCGACCTCCAGTACGACTGCCGTCCTCTCCCCCTGTCCCTCCAGACGCCCCCCGAAGAGCACTTTCTTCTTCCGCCCGCGCGGGGGAACCTCTATCCCGTACCCTTCCCCTTCCCGCCGCAGGGAGAAGGGAACGTAGGCCCCGCGCAGGTATCCCTCCAGCGCCGCGCGCGCCGCCGGAAGCGGGACGGGGAGGGAAAGCACCAGATGGGCCTTTGTGAAGACACCGGGGGTGAAGTCCTCTACCGGCCCCCGCACCTCCACCCCTTCTCCCAGCGCGGGGAGGGAAGATAGCGCCGCCCGCAAGGCATCGGCGTCCCAGGCCCGCAGCGCGAAGACGGTCTCACCGCCCAGGGTGGGAAACCGGCGGTCGTTGGGCGGGACGGTGAAGAGCGCCTCCCGTACGCTGAGGAGGGTATCCGCCAGTTCGGGCGCGCGGGCCAGTATCTGCCGGAAGACGAAGGCGTTCAGAAAGGCCGGGTGGACGCCGGAGAGCGCGACGTTGGTGCGAAGGCGGTAGTAGACGGGACGGAGTCGCCGCTTGCGGTTCACCACGTCCCGCAGTTCGGCCAGATACGGCCCCAGGTCGGGGACGCGGATGCGGTGATGCAGGATAGCCCGCCGGTGTTCCTCGTCCGGGCAGGCGCCGCACCCCCGGCATCGCCCCGCTCCCGCCCCGTCTCCCAGACAATATCCCGGGTCCAGGCCGGCGCGCGCCGCCTGGTACTGCCGGTACAGGAAGTCCGCCGGGATGTCGGTCTGGACGAATTCCAGCGGAAAGGGGTAGTCGGGGCCTTTCTCGCCCAGGAAGGCGTCGTTCCAGAGGCCGGCGCGCTCCATCCAGGCCCGCAGGGCCTCCCAGTACCCCCGGGGCAGACGACGGTCGTAGAAGGCCCCCTCCTGCGCCCGCGCCACCAGCGGCTCCACCAGCCAGTATCCCCCCAGCGCCAGCACCTGGGTGGTGGCGTACTCGGTCCAGTCAAAGGCCAGGCGGAACTCAAAGCCGTTGGTCTCGCAGGCGGAGCGGACCGCGCCGACGAGGGGGCGCCAGGGCTTCTCCTCCAGGAAGAGCCGGTCGTACCGGAGGGGGGTGAAGGGCATCCGCACCAGCGGCCCCACGCTGCAGATGACCCGGGGCCGGGAGGGGGAGGCCGCCCGCGCCTCCCGCAGCCAGCGGACGAAGGCCCGAAACTCCCCCAGGTCGTCCTCCGTCTCATAGCCGGTGAGGATGTAAAAGAGTTTGATGCGGCGGATGGGCTCCCGGACCAGCCGCTCCAGCAGGGCGGTCATCTCATCGGTGGGGAGACTTTTCTGAAGGAACGCCCGCTGCCGGGCGCTGATGCCCTCAATCCCCAGGGTGAACTCCCGCTTCTCCGCCGCCAGTTCTGCCTCTATCAGGCCGGGCACCCGCCAGAGGATGTCGGCCCGCTGGCTCTTCAGACTCACCCGGTCAAAGAGACGGTGCAGTTCCAGGAGGAGGTCAAAGATTTCCCCGTGGGTGTTGAAGTTGAAACTGTAGAGGCCGATTTCCTCCGCGCCCTGGGCCTGCTTCAGTTGCCGGGCCACCGCGAGGAGTTCCCTGGCCGGAAGTTCCCGGTAGGGCTTACGGTCGTACCCCTCAAAGCAAAAGGAGCAGAAGGCGGGGCACCCCCAAGTGATCTGGAGGTAGGCCGTGTGGGCCTCCGGGGTATCCAGGAGGGGGTAGACGGTGGGGAGGTCCTGCGGCCGGGGCCGACAGACCGCCTTAACGGTTCGGCGGCGGGTTCCGGCGACCCAGAGACCGGGGCCGGTGGCAGCAGCGGCCTCCAGCCGCTCCCGCCTTCCCCCTCCCCCGGCCAGGGCGCGGACGATTTCCCCGACCCGTCCCTCCCCTTCGCCGAAGAAGATGCCGTCCGCCAGCGCGTCGCCGTCCTCCCGAATGATGGCCTGCGCGGCCATCGCGTTGGAGCCGCCGAGAAGGATGACGGGGTCGTCCTCCGAGCGTTCCCCGGCCAAGAGGGGGATGCCGGAGCGGAGCAGGATGGAGGGGAGATTGAGCAGTTCCAGAATGGACGCGTTGGAGACCAGGATGAGGTCAAACTCCCGCGCCGGACGGCGGGAGTGGATGCCGGTCAGAGGGGGGAGGGCGTCTCCTACCCGGCCCGGCGGAAAGAAGGCCAGGTCCACATCCGCCTCCGGGAGGGCCCGGCGGACTTCGTGGAAGAGGAAGCGGTGGGGGAGGGAGCGGTCCACGTCCCGCAGAGGGGAGAGGCGCGCGATGAGGACCCGATAGGGAGCAGGGGCCATATGGACGGCACTCCGCTTCGCTGCGTGCCTGACTACGAACGGCGTTTTTCGTATAGTTCCAGCAGGACGCCGTGGGCGGATTTGGGGTGGATGAAGACGTAGCGGGTGCCGTCGGCGCCGACGCGGGGTTCTTCGCTCAGCGGGGTTGCGCCGGCGGCCCGCAGCCGCTCCATCGCGGCCGTGATGTCCTCCACCCGCAGGCAGATGTGGTGCAGTCCCTCCCCCCGTTTCTCCAGAAACCGGGCCACGCTGCTATCGGGGCCCAGCGGGCGCAGGAGTTCTATCTCCCCCTCCCCGGCGGGGAGAAAGACAATCTCCACCCCCTCCTCGGGAACCTCCCGGCGCTCGGACACCTCCAGCCCCAGCGCGTCCCGGTAGAAGGCCAGCGCGGCCTCCAGGTCGTTGACGGCAATGGCGATGTGGTGAATGGAAGTCGGCATTGGACATCCTCCGTTTTGATGCCACTCCGCTGCGCTGCGTGGCTGACGACGAACGGCTAACTGCGAACGGTTTGCTACGCTCTGGCTTCCTGGGCCTTCCGGATTTCCTCCTCCCGCAGTTGCCGCCGCAGAATCTTGCCGATGGCGCTCTTGGGCAGTTCGGTGCGGAACTCTACCTCCGAGGGGACCTTGTAGGGCGTCAGGTGCTGGCGGAAGTAGGCGATGAATTCCTCCTCGGTGGCCGTCTCCCCCTCCTTCAGGACGATGTACACCTTGATCCGCTCCCCCTTGTACGGGTCCGGGATGCCGACGGTGATCCCCTCTTTCACTTTGGGGTGCTGGTAAATCAATTCGTCTATCTCCCGGGGGAAGACGTTGAAGCCGCCCACGATGATGAGTTCTTTCTTCCGGTCGGTGATGTAGAAGTAGCCGTCCTCGTCCATGTAGCCGATGTCGCCGGTGAAGAGCCAGCCGTCCACGATGGTCTTCGCCGTCTCCTCCGGCATTTTGTAGTAGCCCAGCATCACCGTGGGGGAACGGAGGACGATTTCCCCCTGTTCGCCCGGGGGCAGGTCGCGCGTCCCGTCCAGGCTGACGATTTTCATGTCCACGTCCGGGAAGGGAATGCCGATGCTGCCGATTTTGTGCAGGCCGTGGTACGGGTTGGCGGCGATAGCGGTAACCGCCTCCGTCAGACCGTAGCCTTCAATCATCCGACCGCCGGTCTTGGACTCAAAGTCCTCCTTGATGGCACGGGTGAGGGGCGCGGCGCCCACGAAGATACCCTTGACGCTGCGCAGGTCGTACTTGCCGATGTCGGACAGGTTGCTGAGGGCGACGAACATCGTCGGGACGCCAATAAAGAAGTCCGGCTTGTATTTGTGGATGGTCTGAGCGACCTGACGGGCGTTGAAGCGGGGCAGGATGATGATTTCCCCACCGGCCAGGATGGGCGCGTTCATCTTTGCACCTCCG
>DAOTWL010000356.1:0-12609 GCA_034435875.1 Anaerolineae bacterium | reverse complement strand
CAGGGGGTAGGGTGAGGGCGAGTTGCGACCACCAGAAACCTATAGGTGGGGGCTTGGTGCCCCACAGAGAAGTTATAGCAAGCGCGGTGCGGATTTTACTTTAGTGCCTGTAAAGATTTACAGATGTTTTATCTTCTAAACTCCCAATCCATAGAAAACAAAAGGCCCTCCTACAGACCTACCTACAGGAGGGCTTTTGCACCCAATGAACAACTTGTACAAGTTTTCTGCGATGCTACCGTTTGGTGTACTGCGGGGCCTTGCGGGCGCGCTTGAGGCCGGGCTTCTTACGTTCCTTGACCCGCGCGTCGCAGGTCAGCAGTCCCTTCTGGCGCAGAAGCGACCGCAGTTCCGGGTCCACCTGGAGGATGGCCCGCGCCAGGCCCAGCCGCACCGCCCCGGCCTGACCGCTCATCCCGCCCCCCTTCACTTGCACGGAGACGTTGAAGCGGCCGTCCATACCGGCAATCTTCAACGGCTCCATCAGGCGCATTACATCCGTCTCGCGGACAAAGTATTCCTGAAGGGGTCGGTCATTGACAATAAATTTCCCGTCGCCCCCCGGGTAGAGCCGTACCCGCGCGGTGGCCTCCTTGCGACGTCCCACACCCTCGTAATACTGTTGCTGCTCTGCCATCGGTTCTCTCCTCGTCCCCCTACAACTCCAGCGGTTTCGGGTTCTGGGCCTGATGGGGATGGTCCGGCCCGGCGTACACCTTCAGTTTCCTGAACATCCGCCGCCCCAGCGCGTTCTTGGGCAGCATCCCCCAGACGGCGTACTCAATGACGCGCGTCGGGTGACGGGCCAGCATATCCCGCAGGCTGATCTGCTTGAAGCCGCCCGGGTAGCCGGAATGGCGATAGTAGAATTTCTGGGTCAGTTTGCGGCCCGTGACCCGTATCTTCTCGGCATTCACCACAATGACGTAATCCCCTACATCTATCATCGGGGAGTAGATGGGCTTGTGCTTGCCGCGCAGAATGCGGGCCACCTCCGTTGCCAGACGCCCCAGCGTCTTCCCGCTGGCGTCCACAACGAACCACTCCCGCTCCACTTCATCGGGTTTGGTGACGTACGTCTTCACGCTCCTCACTCCTTTTCTGAATACCTCACCGCCATCAGGCAGAGGCCATACGGGGGTACCGCCGGCCCGGCCCGGCGACGGTCGCCGGAAACCAGGATTTCACGGACCGCCTCCACCGAAAGCCGCCCCAGGCCGACCCGAATCATCGTGCCGACCAGGGTGCGGACCATCCGGTAGAGGAAAGCATTGGCCTCTATGTCAAAGTACAGCCAGGGCGGGTCGGGGTGCCACTCAGCCCGCAGCACGCGCCGGACGGTGTTCTCCCCCTTCGGCGGAGTGCCGAAAGCCGCAAAATCGTGCTCGCCGACCAGCAGGGCCGCCGCCGCCTGCATCGCCTCCACATCCAGCGGCCAGGCCACATGGAAACTGGTCCGGCGGGCCAGCGGCGAACGGACCGGATGGTTGTAAAGGGTGTACCGGTAGTACCGGCTGATCGCATCGTACCGGGGGTGGAAGTCCGGCGGGGCTGGCGCCCCCTCCCGTACCGCCACGTCGGGCGGAAGCACCGCATTCAGCGCCCGCAGAAGGGCCTCCAGCGGATGCTTCCACTCCGTATCAAAGGCGATGACCTGTCCTTCGGCGTGAACGCCCGTATCGGTGCGGCCGGCCGCCAGGAGGGTGATATGCTCCCCCGTCACCCGCTCCAGCGCCCGCTCCAGGACCTCCTGGACGGTGGGCCCGTGCGTCTGGCGCTGGAAGCCCTGGTAATTGGTACCATCATAGGCTACGACCGCCCGCACGCGCATATGCAGATTCTACATTGCAGATTGCAAATTGCAGATGATTGGTAATCTGCAATCTGCAATCTGCTACACCAGTTCCAGCACCACCATGGGGGCCGCGTCGCCCTTGCGGGGGCCCCGTTTGGTGATGCGGGTATATCCGCCGGGCCGGTTCCGGTAGCGCGGCGCGATTTCCTCAAAGAGTTTCTGGACCAGGTCCACCCGCTCCCCCTCAGGGGTGACCACCCAGCGGTTCATGCGGGCCGCCGCCAGACGGCGGGCATAGATGCCGTAGGCCGGGTCGCCGGATGCCAGCCCCCGCTTGGCCAGGGTGATCAGTTTCTCCGCGTGCCCGCGAACGGCCTCCGCCTTCGCCTCCGTCGTCTCTATCCGCTCGTGGTAAATCAACGCCGAGACCAGATTCCGAAACAGGGCCCGGCGATGGCCGCTGGAACGATTCAGTTTCTTTCCTGCCACGCGATGTCGCATCCTACAACTCTCCTGCTTCCTCAGATTCCTCGGATTCTTCTTTCTCCGGTGGCTGAGGCAGATAGGTCAGGTACCCGGCCGCGCCCAGTTTTTCCATCAACTCTGCCATAGACTTGTCGCCGAAGTTACGGATGGTCCGGACCGCCTCATCGCCCCGGCTGAGCACCTCCAGGACTTCTCCGACCCGCGAGATGCCCGCCCGCTTCAGGGCATTGTAGACGCGCGCGGTCAGTCCCAGCGTTTCTATCGGGATTTCATAAATCCGGGCCGGGATGCCCCGCTCTTCTTCCCCCACCAACTCCGGCTCTTCCGTAATCCCGGCGATGAGCCGGAAGTGGGTGACCAGAATCCGGGCCGCCTCCTTAAGCGCCTCCAGCGGGCCGATGCGGCCGTCGGTCCAGATCTCCATGTTCAGCCGGTCGTAGTTGGTCCGCTGGGCGACCCGGGCCCGCTCCACATTGAACGCGACCCGCCGGACGGGACTGAACAGGGCATCTACCGGCAGTTCGCCGATAGACCGGCGCTCCCGCTCCTCGGCGGGAGAATACCCCCGTCCCCGCTCCACGGTGAACTCCATTTCCACCACCGCCTCTGAGGAGTTGGTGGTGAAGAGATAGAGATCCGGGTTGAGAATCTCTATCTCCGGCGGTGCCTGGATGTCCCCGGCGGTCACCACGCCGTCCCCCCGGACGGAGAGGGCCATTCGCATCGGGCCGTCGCCGTCCATCTTCAGGCGCAGTTGCTTCACCTGAAGCAGGATTTGCATCACGTCCTCCCGCACGTGCGGGATGGTCGCGAATTCATGCGGGACGTCGTAGATACGGACAGAGGTGACGGCCGCCCCGGGAAGGGAGGAGAGCAGGACCCGGCGCAGGGCGTTCCCCAGCGTGATCCCGTAGCCACTCTCCAGCGGGCCGATGACGAACCGGCCCCACTGCTGAGTCAGCACCTCTTTTTCAATTTTCGGCAAAACCGGTGCGGCAAATCGGGGTTCCCTCTGTGCAGTCATCGCCACCTACCGAGAGTAGTACTCCACGACCAGTTGTTCGTTGATCGGAATGTCCACGTGCTCCCGCCTGGGCATTCCCAGGACCCGGGCGGAAAGGTCCGCCACGTCCAGAGAGAGCCAATCGGGAACCCTCATCTCATCCAGCATCCCGGCGCGTTCCTGGAAGTACGGCCGCCGGCGGCTACCCTCCCGCACGGCCACCCGGTCGCCCGGCCGGACCAGGTAGGACGGGACGGTGACCCGCCGGCCGTTGATGGTGAAGTGGCCGTGCTGAACCAGTTGGCGGGCCTGGGCGCGCGAGTCGGCGAAGCCCAGCCGGTAAACTACGTTATCCAGGCGGCGCTCCAGCAGGATGAGCAGGTTCTCACCGGTCAGGCCGGGCGTCCGCATCGCCTCCCGGAAGTACCGCCGGAACTGCCGCTCCATGATGCCGTAGACCCGCTTGACCTTCTGCTTTTCCCGCAACTGGCGGAAGTAGTCGGTGGGCTGTCCGCGCCGGAAACGGGCAACCTGCCCATGCTGTCCGGGCGGGTAATCCCGACGTTCCAGGGCGCACTTGGGCGACGTGCAGCGCGCGCCCTTCAAGAATAACTTTTGTCCTTCACGACGACACAGCCGACAAACCGGGCCTGTATATCTGGCCATACCCCTTACTCCCTACTCCGTACTCCTTATACTCGGCGCTTCTTCGGCGGCCGGCAACCATTGTGCGGGATGGGCGTCACATCGGTGATGGACCGGATTTTCAGCCCCGAAGCCTGCAGGGAACGGATGGCCGCCTCCCGCCCCGGGCCCGGTCCCTTGACCAGCACATCCACCTCGGTCACCCCGTTATCCAGGGCGTCTTTGGCCGCGCGCTGGGCGGCCTGGCGGGCCGCGAAGGGCGTGCTCTTGCGGGAGCCCTTGAAGCCCACCAGCCCCGCGCTGGCCCAGTTAATGACGTTCCCCTGAGGGTCGGTGATGGTGATGATGGTGTTGTTGAAACTGGCGTGAATGTGGGCCACCCCGCGCGGGATCGCGCGGCGCACCCGCTGGGTCACTCTACGACGTCTTTGAGCACGAGACATGGTCAACTCCGTGAAAAGTGAAACGTGAAACGTGAAAAGTGAAACGTGAAACGTGAAACGTGAAAGATAGATTACTTCTTCTTGGCGCCCCGGCGGCGGCCGCGACCGGGAACGGTCTTGCGCGGCCCCCGTTTGGTGCGCGCGTTGGTCCGCGTGCGCTGACCGCGCACCGGCAGGTTCATCCGATGGCGCAACCCCCGATAGCACCCGATCTCTATCAGGCGCTTGATGTTCATCTGCACCTCGCGCCGCAGGTCGCCCTCCACTTTGTACTCGCGGTCAATGATCTCGCGCAGACGGGCCACCTCGGCCTCGCTGAGGTCCTTCACCCGCTTATCCGGGTCCACGCCGGCCTTGCGCAGAATCTGATTGCTCAGGCTGCGCCCGATGCCGTAGATATAGGTCAGACCAATCTCCACCCGTTTGTCTCTGGGCAGGTCTACACCGGCGATACGAGCCATACGTCCTCCAGCAGATTGCAGATTGCAGATTGCAGGTTAGCCCTGTCGCTGTTTGTGCTTCGGGTTCTCGCAGATGACCCGAATGACGCCCTTGCGACGGATGATTTTGCATTTGGGACAGCGCCGTTTGACGGACGGTGAAACTTTCACGTTATCCTCCTGCTCTGATCGGATGCGTTCTTCCTCCCAGCCCCTCATATATCGCCGCCTGAAGGGCTTCCCGGCTCAAAACCGGGTAACTCCGTAGAATCTCCTTCCCGCTCAACCTGGCGGCCAGATTGTCCAACACCACCGAAACCGGGATGCGCGTCCCTTTAATACAGTCCTTGCCGTGACAAATTTTCGGGTTATCGCCCGTCCATTTTTCACACCGCAACGAACCCTTCGCGTAACTACCTACTAAAAGCCCCTGGCTCAAACGCGAAGCCCCCCTCCGGGGACCTCCGGATAGCCCGTCAGGGCTTTGGTATCTGAGCCGGCCGCTTTAGCGAAGCGGGCATTCCAGCCATTGGGGTAGGTAGTTACCCCTTCGCTCATTATCCGGGCACCTGGACCAGAGCCTCTCGGGTCCGCCGTTCCCTGGTAACCGTTCGGCTTTCCTCCACCCCCTCGGCTGGTCCCAGAAAGTCAAAAATGCTGATTTCGTCGTTAATCGCGCACCTGTCGGGGTCCCAGATAATCATCGTCCGGTCCCGGCTGATTTCAAACTTCTCCCGTTCTTCCGGGTCTGCGTTATACACTGTCGGGATCCACCAGAGCGGTACGGACAACGCCGACCGTCGGTCAGCGCAATGTGCATATACTCTTCGTCAAACCACACCTGGTGAATCCGGGCCTCGCAAGGAAACGTATAGGCAGAGACCGGATACTGAACCTCGTACTTCCTGACCTGTATTTGTTCTTCAGACGGCTTTCCCTTTGTAAACAGACCACTGTTCCAGCAAATATTGACGATATTGCTCAATAATAGGCAGGGCCCGATGTAATTCTTCTCAGCGTGCGTCCTACGCGCGCCACCTCAATCTCCGGCTCCAGCCAGATTTTCGCATCGTTCCGATCGTCCTGGGTGCCCTTGCCCCCATGAACACTGGCTCTCGCTTCGTGGCGAGCATCGTAACTGTGAAACCAGAAAATGAGCGCTCCCTCTTGAAGGACCTTGGGACTCATCCACCAATCCCCTGACCCGTATGCCACGGTGTCAGTATCTCCGCCTCCCCGTCCCGGATCAGGACGGTGTGCTCAAAGTAGGCCGTCAGTTTGCCGTCCACGGAGACGACCGTCCAATGGTCGGGCAGGGTCCGGACCCGGGAGTCGCCTGCCAGGACCATGGTCTCTATGGCGACGGTCATCCCGGGCCGCAGCAAGGGGCCCCGCCCCGGCTCGCCGTGGTTGGGAATCTGCGGCGGCTCGTGCATCTGCCGACCGATGCCGTGCCCGGTGTACTCCCGCACCACGTTGTAGCCCCGGGACTCCACGTAGTTCTGAATGGCGGCGGAGATGTCGCCGACACGGTTTCCGGCCCGGGCCTGGGCGATACCCACGTAGAGGGCCGCCTCTGTCACCTCCAGAAGCCGCCGGGCCTCGGGGCTCACCTCCCCCACCGGCAGGGTGATCCCCGCGTCGCCGTGATACCCCTCATAGATGGCCCCGACGTCTATGCTGATAATGTCCCCTTCTTTCAGCACGCGCGGGCCGGGAATCCCGTGGACCAGTTCCTCATTGACCGATGTGCAGATGGCGGCCGGGAAAGGATGGGGGCTCCCCGGCGGATACCCCTTAAAGGACGGGATGCCGCCCCGGCGCCGGATCAGGTCCTCCGCCTTCTGGTTCAACTCCGCCGTGGTGACGCCAGGCCTCACCCACTCCCGCATCCGCAGCAGGACCTCAGCGACAATCCGCCCGGCCCGGCGCATTTTTTCAATCTCGCCTGCTGACTTCAGTTGAATCAATGGTAAGCGGTAAATTGGTAGACGGGTAACTGGTAAAGGATCAGTTGCAGGCGCTCTCCACGGCCGCCCGCAGGTCGGCCTGGACGTCGTCAATGGACTGTTCGCCGTCTATCTCCACCAGCAGGCCCGCCCGACGGTAGTAGTCCACCAGGGGCGCCGTCTGCTCCTGATAGACCTTCAGACGGCGGCGGTGGGCCTCCTCCGTCTCGTCGGGGCGCTGATAGAGTTCGCCGCCGCAGGTGTCGCATACCCCGGCCTGCTTCGGCGGGTTAAACAGGGTGTGGTAGACCGCCCCACAGTTCCGGCATGTCCAGCGGCCCGCCAGACGGGCCAGGGCGACCTCTTCCCGCACCCGGATGAACGCGACCATGTCCAGCGCGGTCCCGTTCCCCCGGAGAAGCCGTTCCAGCGCCTCCGCCTGGGCGACGGTGCGTGGGAAGCCGTCCAGGATGAAGCCGTCGGCGCAATCCGGGCGGGCAATCCGTTCGGCGACCATGCCGATGGTCACCTCGTCGGGCACCAGGTCGCCGCGCTCCATGTAGGCCCGCGCCTGGCGGCCCAGTTCCGTCCCCTTATCCAGATGCTCCCGGAACAGGTCCCCGCTGGCGACATGGGGGACCCCCAACGCCTGGGCCAGTTGCTCCGCCTGTGTCCCCTTGCCCGCTCCAGGCATCCCTAAAAGGACAACCCGACAGGCCATATTAGTCTGACTCCTTGTCCAGATCGGCCAGCATTATCTCGACCGTCTGCTCCAGGACGCCGATGTGATAGGCACACACCGAATACACAGCCTCGGCGTTCAGGTCAAAATAGTGATGGCTTAACACATCCCGCATCCCCATTACCTTTTTCCACTCCACCTGAGGATAGCGGGTTAACAACTTCCCTTCTGTCATCTTATCCAGACGTTTCACACTTTCACCAATAGCGATCAACAACATACAGATAGCATCCAGTTTTTCCAACCCCTCTTCCGAACGAAGGAAATCAGCGACAGAAGAAATGGGAGCAAACCGCCTGGCTATCCTTCGGGTAGCCTCCAGAATCTGGAGAAGGATGTCCCGCACCAGTTCCCGGTCATACATAGATGGCGTCTCTGAGAATGCGTTTTTTCAAAAACGGATTCATCTGCTCCCGATAGTGCACCACATCCACCGGCTGCTGCAGGAGTTCTTCCAGTTCCTGTTTGATGCCCACCAGCAACAGCAAATCCGGTCGCTCCAGTTCCACTACCACGTCCACGTCGCTGGCGTCGGTGGCTTCGCCCCGGGCCAGAGAGCCGAATATCCCGATCCGCGTGATACCCAGCTCTCGCCCTCTCAGGTCACGGAATCGGGCCAGGAGATGGAGAACCTCATCCCTCTGCATTACCTAATAAATCCCTCATAGTGCCGCATCAGCAACTGGGCCTCCAGTTGCCGCATGGTATCCACCACGACGCCGACGACGATGAGCAGTCCCGCCGAGGTGATGAGCAGCACCTGGGTGTTCATCACCAACTGGACGATGAAGGGCAAGACGGCGACACCGCCCAGGAACATGGCGCCGAACAGCGTGATGCGCTTGTAGATGCCGTTAATGTAGTCCGCCGTCTGCTTGCCGGGACGGATGCCCGGGATGAATCCGCCGTACTTCTGCAGGTTCTCCGGCAGGTTCTGCTGCTCCACCAGCACGAAGGTATAGAAGTAGGTGAAGCCGACAACGGCGGCGAAATAAAGCACCGCGTAGAAGATGGTGGTGTACCACTCCACCGTGTGCCCGCTGAAGAAGTTCATAATGTCCGCCGCCACCCGCGCCACGTTGACGTTGGACGAGTTGGCGAAGAACTGGGCGATGACCGCCGGAAGGGTCAGCAGGGACTGGGCGAAGATGAGCGGGATCATCCCGGCCATGTTGACCCGCAGCGGGATGTAGGTGCTGCCGCCCCCGTACATCCGCCGGCCCCGCACCCGTTTGCCGTACTGCACCGGGATGCGCCGCTCCCCCTCCTGGACGTAGACAATCACGAAGACCACCAGCGCGGTGATGGCCAGGAAAAAGAGAATGCCCAGGAAACCGTCCGTAGTGTAAATCCGCGCCACGTTGGCCGGCGTCCGCGCCACGATGCCGCCGAAGATGATGAGCGAAAGGCCGTTGCCGATGCCCTGTTCGGAGATCAACTCGCCCAGCCAGATGGCGAACATCGTACCCGCCGTCATCGCGATCAGGACCGATATGGTGGGCAGGACGAACTCTGGCCGATGGAAGCCGAAGTTGGGCAGGACCGGGCGCGCGGCCGCGCTGTTGAACAACTGGGCCTGCCCCCAGGCCTGCAACATCCCCAGCGGAATGGTCAGGTAATACGTCCACTGATTCAGTTTCCGCCGTCCGGCTTCCCCTTCCTCTTCCGCCAACCGCTTCAGCGCCGGGATGACCGGGACCAGCAACTGGATGATGATGGACGCGTTGATGTACGGATAGACCCCGTTCGCCAGGACCGAGTACTCCGCCACTGCGCCGCCGGAGAGCAGGTCCAGAATACTGATCAGTTGGGCCGCTCCACCGGTCAGTCTGCGCAGGGCCTCCCGGTCAATGCCTGGCACCGGCACATGAGAGGCCGCGCGGAAGATGACCAGAATCAGCAGCGTGTAGAACAGCCGCCGCCGCAGGTCGGGAAGTCTCAGGGCATCACGTACGGCCTGGATCATGGCTTACCTCGCGTATCGCTTATCGTATATCGCTGATCGCGGAGACAGGTTACCTACCGCGTCCGGTAGCCGCCCCGCTCCCAGGGCAACTCCTCCACGGTGCCGCCGGCGGCCTCAATCTTGGCCCGCGCGCTGGCGGAGAAGCGGTGGGCCTTCACCGTCAGCGGGATGTTCAACTCCCCGCGCCCCAGGATGACCACCCACTGGTCGGCGTCCCGGATCAGGCCGGCATCCGCCAGTTCCTGCGGAGTGACCACGCTCCCCGGCGCAAACCGGGCCAGCCGGTCCACGTTGACCGGCGTGAAGCGGACTCGCCAGGGATCCCGGAAACCGACGCCCCGCGCAAAGGGCAATTTGCGGACCAGCGGCAACTGCCCGCCCTCAAAATACGGTGGGATGCTCCCTCCGCTGCGGGCCTTCTGGCCCTTCGTCCCGCGCCCGCCGGTCTTGCCCTGACCGGCCGCGATGCCAATGCCCTTTCGCTTCGGGCGCTTTTTAGACCCCTCTGCCGGTTGCAATTCGTGCAGTTTCATCCCTCAACCTCTTCCACCTTCAGCATGTGCTGGACCTTGGCCACCATACCCCGGATGGTCGGCGTATCGGCCTTTTCCACCGTCTGATGGAGACGGCGCAGGCCCAGCGCCCGGACGGTCGCCTTCTGGTCTCTGGAATACCCGATGGGGCTGCGAACCAGGGTGATCCGGAGAAGTTTCCGCTTTTCCATTGCCTGCTCCCCTGCCTACCAGTTTACCAATTTACCAGATACCGACACCTACCGTCCCCGCATCCAGAACGGCATCACCCGGGTCTCCGGCAGGCCCCGCTCCCGCGCCAGTTCCTCGTAGGAGCGCAGTTGCTTCAGGGCTTCCATTGTCGCCTTTACCACGTTGAGCATGCTGGAACTGCCCATGGACTTGGTCAGCACATCGTGGATCCCCGCCGCCTCCAGCACCGCGCGCACGCCACCGCCCGCGATGACGCCGGTACCCGGCGAGGCGGGCTTGATCAGCACCCGGGCGCCGCTGCACTCGCCTATTGCGTCGTGGGGGATGGTCCGCCCGACCAGAGGGACGGTGATCATAGAAGCCCGCGCCCGCTCCGTGGCCTTGCGGATGGCGTCCGGGACGGCGCGCGCTTTGCCCACGCCGATGCCGACGCCGCCGTTGTGGTCGCCGACCACGGCGGTTACCCGAAAGGCGAACCGGCGCCCGCCCTTGATCACTTTGGCAACCCGCTTGATCTCCACGACCCGCTCGTCCATTTCCACCGGAGCGGTCGGCTCCAGTTCAAATTCCTGATCCAGATCCATTCGCTTGCCTCCCTTTAACGCCCCTTCGCTTCGTGGCTGACTACAAGCGTTTAGAAGTCCAATCCACCCTCGCGGGCGGCGTCGGCCAGTGCCTTCACCCGACCGTGGTACTTGTATCCGGCCCGGTCAAAGGCCACTTTGGTGACCCCCCGGGCCAGGGCGCGGGCCGCCAGGACTTTCCCCACCACCCGGGCCTGCTCCGCCTTCTTCAGCCCGACAATCTGCTCGCGGACCTCCGGGTCCAGGGTGGAAGCGGAGACCAGTGTATGTCCCACCGTATCATCAATCACCTGGGCGTAGATATGCCGCAAACTGCGAAAGACGTTCAGGCGCGGACGCTCCGGCGTACCGAATACCTTCTTGCGCACGTGCTTGCGTCGGCGCAGTCGTCCCAACCGGCGATCTTTCTCGGCCATACCTTGCTCCTTACTTCTTCCCTTTCCCTTTGCCCTTGCCTTTACCAGCCTTCCCGGCCTTCTGGCGAATCTGCTCGCCCAGGTAGCGGAGCCCTTTCCCCAGGTACGGATCCGCCGGACGCCAGGCGCGGATTTCGGCAGCAATCCGTCCCACCGTCTCCTTATCCGCGCCCCGGACGGTGATGATGCCCGCTTTGGGGTCCACATCAAAGGTGATGCCCTCCGGCGGACGGATACGGACCGGGTGGGAGAACCCCAGGTGCATGACCAGCGTCCCGTCGGGCTGACGTTCGGCGCGGTAGCCCACGCCGCGAATCTCCAGTTGCTTCTGGAACCCCTGGGAGACTCCCACTACCATATTCGCCAGCAGGGCCCGGGTCAGCCCATGCAGTGCCCGGTGGTGCCGGGCATCAGTGGGCCGGTAGACCCGCAGAGTATTATCCTCCTGCACCATCTGCATCGCCGGGTCAAAAGTGCGCGTGAGAGTGCCCTTCGGGCCGCTCACGGTGACCTGGCTGCCCTGAATGTCCACCTTCACCCCCGGGGGCAAAGGGATCGGCATCCGACCAATTCGCGACATCCCGTCCTCCCTACCACACATAGCAGATGACTTCGCCGCCCACCCGCAGCCGTCGGGCCTGCTCGCCGGTAAGGATTCCCTTGGGAGTGGAGAGGATGGCAATCCCCATGCCGCTCTTCACCCAGGGAATCTCGGACGCGCGGGTGTAAATCCGGCGGCCCGGCTTGCTGACCCGTTGCAGTCCCTGGATGACGGACTGCCGCTTTCGCCGTTCGCCAACATACTTTAGGCGAATGACCAGGCGATAGCGCGGCTGCTCCGGCGACTCCACCACCCGGTAGTCCTCAATATACCCCTCTTCCTTCAGGATACGGGCAATGGCGACCTTCATTTTGGAAGAGGGCATCTCCACGGTGGGATGTCCCACCGCAATCGCGTTGCGCATACGGGTCAACATATCGGCAATCGGATCTGTCACCGTCATCGGTCCGTCACCCTCACCAACTGGACTTGGTCAGTCCGGGAATGAGCCCCTCCAGGGCCAATTCCCGCAGGCAGATGCGGCAGAGGCCAAAGCGGCGGTAGTAGCCGCGCGGGCGACCACAGCGCTGGCAGCGGTTCCGCACCTGTACTTTATACTTCCTGCGCATTTCCCGATAGGGCATACATTTTCTTGCCATACGTACTTTTGCTCCGGCAAAAATGGTATCGGAACGGAATCCCTGATGCTTATTGAAAGCGCTACCCAGAAACTTGCGTAGCGCAAGATTCATCTTGCGCCACACGCTCGTTTCTGACCTGCGGGAATGGCGCCCCGCCATGGAATACTCGTAACTACCTACCCCGATGCCTGGGATACCCACTTTCGCTTTTTCGGCGCGCTGGCCTCACCCCT
>DAOTWL010000355.1:0-3300 GCA_034435875.1 Anaerolineae bacterium | reverse complement strand
TCACCCCACCCCCAGACCCCCTCCCCTCTCC
This sequence comes from Anaerolineae bacterium, assembly GCA_034435875.1. Lineage (GTDB taxonomy): Bacteria > Chloroflexota > Anaerolineae > B4-G1 > DUEL01 > SpSt-77. The sequence goes on along the minus strand of DAOTWL010000355.1, from coordinate 3,269 downwards.
CGAACGGAGTTCGGGAGAGGGGCCGGGGGTGAGGTGAGCCGCCGGGGGAGGGGTGAGGCCGCAGGGAGGCCGATTTCCCATCGCGCTCCGGGCGGCGGAAAGTGAAGAGCCCAATCCAGCCTTAAGTTAACGCTTATGCCCTCCTCACCCCACCCCCCGGCTCCCTCCGATAGGACGCGGAAAAACGCGGATCAACTGTGTCTTGGTGTGAGAACGAAAGGGAGATTTTTCCGCGTTTTCCGCGCTCGTCCGCGTCCCGCTTTCCAAATGGTCGGGTAGGTAGAGGTGAGGATTATTTCCGGGGGATGCGGGCCAGGACCCGCAGCCCCAGCGCCTCCAGTTCCTCCTCATCCCGGACCGTGGGGTCCAGGTAGTGCCACAATAGCGCCAGCCCCACTCCCACCCCCAGCGCCAGCGCCAGCCGAATCGCCGGACCCAGGAGTTGCGCCCGCAGGGACGGGGGCAGAGGCACCGGCGCGGGTTGGTCCAGCAATCGGGCCGCCGGCCCCGCCTCCTGGGGCCAGGGAATCTGCGGGAAGTAGGCGGGGCCGTTCTCCGTCACCTCCGCCGCCACCGCCCGCGCCACCTCCACCGCCTGCGACGGGTCCGGCCAGGTCAGATAGACCACCGCGATGGACTGGGCGTTGTCGGTGACGATGGCGCCCTGGATGGCGGCGGGGTCGGCGGGAATGCCCCTCTCCGCCAGCCGCGCGGCCACCGCTTCGGCAAACGACCGGGTCCGGGCGATGTCCGCCAGTCCGTTGGCGATGTACTCCGAGGTCAGCCAGGCGTAGTAGCGGTCGTAATCCACGCTCAGCCCGGCGGGGACGGTTCCGGCGGCGAAGCGCATCACCACCTGGTAGGAGGTCGGCGGCGGCCGGTAGGTGAAGGTCAGATGGGCCAGCACGATCAGCACCGGCGCGGCCACCAGCCACCAGCGCCGCAGAGTCACCTGGATCAATTTGCGCAGTTCCATTCCCCCTCCTATCCGGTCACCCGATGCAGAAACCCCAGGAGTTGCTCCTGAAAGACCCGACGGTCAAAGCGAGCCGCGTTGCGGACGCATTCCTGCGGGTCCACCGACTCCGGGTCAAAGGTACGGACGGCCTCCGCCAGAGCCTCCGGCGTCGGTTCGTAGAAGAAGATGCCGGTCCGGCCGGGGATCACCGTATCCAGTGCGCCGCCCGCGCCGAAGGCGATGACAGGTCGTCCGGCGGCCTGCGCCTGCACCGGCGCGATGCCGAAGTCCTCCACGCCGGGGAGGACGTAGGCCCGGCAACGGGCGAAGAGGTCGGGCAGGGCGGAATCGGGCACGCGCCCCAGGAAGGTGACCGTCGGCCCGGCCAGAGATTCCAGCCGGGGGCGATCCCGCCCGTCCCCCGCGATCACCAGCGGCAGGCCGAGACGGCGGAACGCTTCCACCGCCAGGTCAATCCGCCGGTACGGGACCAGCCGGGAGACGATGAGGTAGTAGTCGTCGTGGGAGGGCGCGGGGCGGAAGCGGTCGGTCTCCACCGGCGGGTAGATGATGGTGGACTCCCGCCCGTAGTAGCGGCGGATGCGGGCCTGGACTTCGCGGGAGATGGCGATGAAGTGGGTGACCCGCTGGGCGGCCCGCCAGTCCCACCGGCGAAGGAGCGCGATGAGGGGCCGGAGGGCCCGCCGCAGCGCCCCCGGGATGGCCTCCCGCGCCGCATAGTCCTCAAAGTCCCAGACAAAGCGCGTCGGCGTCAGGCAGTAGCAGATGTGGACCGCCCGGCCTGTCCGCACCCCGTGGCAGAAGCCGGATTTGTTGCTCAGGACAACGTCGTAGCCGGAGAGGTCCAGGCCGGAGAAGGCCAGCGGGTAGAGGGGCAGGTAGGGCTGATGGTGGCGGTAGATGCCGGGCAGACGGTCCATCCAGGTGGTGCGGATGTCCCAGGAGCGGTAGGCCTCGGGCATCCCGTCCCGCCAGTAGATGGAGGTGTAGATGGGGGCATTGGGGAAGGTCGCCACCAGGGTCTCCAGGACGTCCTCCGCCCCACCGCGTTGGTTGAGCCAGTCGTGGACCAGAGCCAGGCGCATGGTGAAATGACCGAATGGCCGAATGATGGAATGACCGAATGAGAGAATGACCAATGATGGAATGACCAATGATGGAATGACCAATGACCAATGACGGAATGAACGATACGCGAATCGCAGGGTGGTTCTCTAATCCTTCAGGGCATGTTCTCCTGCAGATCAGGAACGGTAGTGCGGGACGAATCTTGCGCCGCAGGTTTCCCGCAGTAAGCCGGAGCGGTCACGCTGGCAACGCCCGCAGCACTTTCTCCACATCCTCCCGCAGGACATAGAGGCCGATGCGGTCTACCAGGTCCAGGGCTTCCCCGGCCATGCGGCGGGCGTCCTCGTAACGGCCTAAGGCCTGATAGACCTGGGCCAGCCGCCATTTCGTGTACGCTACCAGGCGCGGCTCGTCCCAGGAAGTCATTCTCTTCATCCCTTCCAGCAGCCACGGTTCCGCCTCGGCGGGCCTCCCGGCTTCTACCAGATTCGCTCCCCGGCGGTAGGCATACCAGGCCTGGGCCCGCTCCCACCCCAGTTCTCTGGCCCAGGCCTCGCCCCGCTCCAGCCACTCCAAGGATGCCTCCAGGTTTTGCCGGGCGCTTTCCGCCTTGCTCAGCGGGTATGCTGCCAGAACTATGATCCGCAGGTCGCCTATCGCCTCTCCGATGTCCAGCGCTTCGCGGGCAAGAGGACGGGCCTTTTCAGGATCCCCTAATTCAGTGAGGTGTTCCGACAGTCGGCTCAAGGCCAAGCCCAGTACTTTCAGATCCTGGTGGCGTCTGGCGATGTCTACAGCCCGACGCAGTATCTGTACACTTTTGTCCTTTTCTCCCTGCTCCCACAGCAAGGCGCCCAGCCGCTGCGACATCCCTCCTTCCCTCTGCTCATCTCTTGCCAACCGGGCACCTTCTACTGCGGTGCTCAGCATCCGCCGGACTTCGGCCAGCAGGCCCGAGAGGTAGGGATAGAGCCAAATGTTATCCACCAGGGAGATAAAGGTTTCCCAGCGCCGGTGTTCTTCGCACCACGCCAGCGCCCGGCGCAGGTTGGGGTATTCCGCCGCAACGGTGGGCGCCTTCGCGATCCGAATATCCAGGTCTGCTGCCCACCTGGCGAACGCCAGCGCCCAGTCCAGCCAGCGCTGGATCAACTCCGGCCCGAACTCTTCTTTCTCCAGCCGGGCCCGGACGTACTCCTGGACAATCGGCAGCATCCAGAAG
>DAOTWL010000354.1:0-6592 GCA_034435875.1 Anaerolineae bacterium | reverse complement strand
GCGGCGAAGCCGCTGGGGGTGGGGTGAGGCCCAATCGGCGCCCAGGGCGGCGGGAAGCAGATAGCCGAATCTAACCCTGAAGTTAACGCTCATGCCCTCTCCCCCTCTCTGAACTTTGGCTTTTGGGGCGAAGGGGCGGAAAAGAAAATTGAGAAGCCGCCCCAAACCGGCGAGAGAGGGTAAAAAGAAAATATTTTTCATTTAGGAGGCGCCGATGGCGGAGAGAGTAGAGGCCCTGAAGGAACGATTGCAGCGAGGCGTAGATAAAACCCTGGCCGTTTTCGGTTCCATACAGCCCGGTCAATGGGAGGCGGTCCTCTATGAGCAACCGTATCCCTGGACCGTGCGGGACCTCCTGGCCCATTTTGTCTCCTCCGAAGAGGGGTTGCGACAACTGGCCCAGGACATTGCCGCCGGAGGGTCGGGCGCGCCGGAAGGGTTTGACTATGATGCGTACAACAAGGCCGAGCAGGAGCGACTGGCGGGAGTCCCGCCGGAACAACTCCTGGCCGACCTGAAAGCCGCCCGGCAGCGCACCCTGGAATGGGTGGCCACGCTGACCGACGCAGACCTGGACCGGGTGGGCCGCCATCCGGCCCTGGGAGAGGTGAACCTGGAAACCTTCATCAACGCCATCTCCGGCCATCAGTTGATGCACATGCGCGACCTGATGAATGCGCTGGGGGGATAGGTTATGGAGGAACTGAAACGCCGCATTCTGGCCGAGGGAAGGGACCTGGGAAACGGCATCCTCAAAGTGGACGGGTTCATCAACCACCAGATAGACCCGGGATTGATGCAGCGCGCCGGGGCAGAACTGGCCCGCCGCTTCCAGGGAGTGGGGGCAAATAAAATTTTGACGGCGGAAATCTCCGGCATCGCGCCGGCCCTGGCCGCCGGGCTGGCGTTGGGGATTCCCGTCATCTACGCCCGAAAGCGAAAACCTATCACGATGATGGAGCCCGTCTATGTGGAGAGTGCCCCCTCCCACACCAAGGGGCTGGAGGTTCTGCTGATGGTCTCCCCGGAGTACCTGGCGCCGGGCGACCGGGTGCTCATTATAGATGACTTTCTGGCAACGGGCCTGACCATCGCGGCACTGGTCCGGCTGGTCCAGAAGGCCGGCGGGGAGGTCGTCGGCATCGGCGTCCTGATAGAGAAACGGTTTGAAGGTGGCCGCGACGTCCTGGTCCCCCTGGGCGTTCCCATAGAGGCCCTGGTGACCATCACGGAGATGCGGGATGGCCGAATTACCATCGCCCCCTAAGCACGACACCCTCATCGTTCTGGACTACGGCTCTCAGACGGCCCAACTCATTGCCCGCCGGATTCGGGAATCTCAGGTCTACTGCGAACGCTTCCCCTGGGATGCGCCGGCCGATCGGGTGATGGCGCTTCATCCGCGCGGCTTTATCCTCTCCGGCGGTCCGGCCAGCGTCTACGAACCCGGCGCACCGACCCTCCCCGCCTACGTACTGGAGAGCGGGCGCCCCGTCCTGGGCATCTGCTACGGGATGCAACTGCTGGCCCATGCGCTGGGCGGGCGCGTCGGGCGGGCGCCCCAGCGGGAGTACGGACCGGCGCCGGTGGAACGGCTGTACCCCCTCCCATTGCTGGCCCCATTGGAATCGCAGCCCCAGGTCTGGATGAGCCACGGTGACCGGGTGGAGGAACTGCCGCCCGGATTTGTCGCTCTGGCCCGCAGCCCCAACTCCCCCATCGCCGCGATGGGAGACCTCCAGCGGCACCTCTACGGCGTCCAGTTCCACCCCGAGGTAATCCACACCCATGCCGGGCGGGAGATTCTCCGCCGCTTCGCCACCGACATCTGCAGCTGCGCTCCCACCTGGACGCCCGCGAACTTTATCCGCGAGGCCATCACCTCTATCCAGGAGCAGGTCGGGGATGGACGGGTTCTCTGCGCGCTCAGCGGAGGCGTGGACTCTGCAGTGACGGCCACCCTGGTCCACCGCGCGATCGGCGACCATCTGACCTGCATCTTCGTCAACACCGGCATGATGCGCCAGGGGGAGCCGGAGCAGGTTGTTCGGACCTTCCGGGATCGGTTAGGGATGCCGTTGATCGCGGTGGATGCCACCGAGGAGTTCCTGGCCGCGCTGGAGGGGGTGACCGACCCGGAGGAGAAACGGCGAGTCGTGGGCGAGAAATTTATCCGGGTCTTTGAGCGGGAGGCGGAAAGGGTGGGGCGGGCCGATTTTCTGGCCCAGGGGACACTTTACCCCGATGTCATTGAGTCGGCGGCGCCGGACCGGCCCGGGGCCCGCCGCATCAAGACCCACCACAACGTGGGGGGATTGCCGGAGCGGATGCAGTGGCGGCTGATAGAGCCCCTACGCTATCTCTTCAAAGACGAGGTCCGCGCAGTGGGAGAAGTGCTGGGGTTGCCGCCAGAGGTGGTCTGGCGGCAACCCTTCCCAGGGCCGGGGCTGGCAGTGCGGGTCGTCGGCGCAGTGACGTGGGAGCGGCTGGAGCGGCTGCGGGCCGCCGATGCCGTTCTGCAGGAGGAGTTGGGCCGGGCAGGGCTCTTGCGAGCCACCCAGCAGGCCTTTGCTGTCCTGCTGCCGGTTCGCAGCGTCGGCGTGATGGGCGATGCCCGCACCTACGAGGAGGTGGTGGCCCTGCGGGTGGTAACGACAGAGGACTTCATGACCGCTGACTGGGCCCGGCTGGACCCGGACCTGCTGGCCCGGATCAGCAACCGCATCGTCAATGAGGTTGCCGGGGTCAATCGGGTCGTCTACGACATCACCTCCAAACCGCCAGCGACCATTGAATGGGAGTAAGATTTGGTCTGGTTACCTTTGGCTATAAAATTGAAACACACCTGTTGCATAAAGGTGGTTGACTTGTTGCCAGGAAAAGGTATAATAGTGTCGTTCCTTGTGTCCGTCGTTCACCTCAAGAGCAGGCAGGGTATATGGCACTGAAAGGGAACCTGCAAGACTTTAGCGCCACCCAGTTGCTCCATCTCATCAATCTGGCGCGCAAGACCGGCACTCTGGCGGTAGAAACGCCGCAGGACCAGGCTCGCTTCTGCTTTCGCGAAGGCAAACTCATCTATGCCAGCCTGGACGGGCAGGATGACCGCCTGGTTTCCATTCTCCAGCGGGCAGGGAAAATTACCGAGGAACTGGCTCGCACGATCCGGGCCCGTTCCGATATTAAAGACGACCGGGAACTGGGGGTGTTGCTGAGCAACGCGGGCTATGTTACCCAGAAGGACATCGTGGATAGTGTCCGAAACTATGTTCTGGAGGTCGTCTATAAACTCTTTACATGGCCCGAAGGGACGTTCCGGTTTGAGCCCAATGTGCTTCCGGTAGAGAGGCGCATCACGGTCTCCATTGACCTGGAGAACGTGATTATGGAAGGGAGCCGCCGTCTCAGAGAATGGGAGCGGCTTCAAGAGGAGTTGCCCAATCTGGATATGGCCCTTCGCTTCACCGACCGTCCCGATGCTCGTCTGCGCACCATCAACCTGACGGTGGAGGAGTGGAGAGTCGTTTCGTTTATCAACCCCCGCAATACCATCCGCCAGATCGCTCAGTATAATCATATGAGCGATTTCCAGATTCGGCGTATCGTCTACGGACTTCTGCAGGCCGGATTGGTGGAACTGGTTCCGCCGGAGGGTATGGAGGTCAAACCGCCAGCAGGTGTTCCTGCTCCTGTGGGGATACCGCCCATGCAACGACGCCCGGCCGTCAAGCGCAGCATCGTCCAACGCCTCATAGATCGCATCCGGGAGTTGTAAATGCAGATTGTTAAAATGGTGGTAACCGGCCCGTTCGCTGCGGGCAAGACCCAGTTCATCCGTTCTATCAGCGAGATAGATGTGGTGGCCACCGAGGCGAAAATCAGCCGCCCGGAAGAGCGGATTAAGGATGAGACCACGGTGGCCATGGACTTTGGGCGAATCACAGTAGATGATGACCTGGTTCTCTACCTTTTTGGCACGCCGGGGCAGCGTCGCTTTGAGTTCATGTGGGAAATTCTCTCAGAAGGGATGCTGGGCTTCGTGGTGGTCGTGGACAGCACCCGTCCAGAGACCTTCCGGGAGGCCCGGTTGATCCTGGACACATTTCGGACCTATGCCCCAACGCCGTATGTAGTGGCAGCAAACAAGCAGGATGTGGAGGACGCCTGGTCTCCGGAGGACCTGCGGATTGCTCTACGGATTGACCCGTCGGTGAAAGTCCTTCCCTGTGTTGCCACTGATAAGGAGAGTGTCAAGAACGTCCTTCTGGAATTGCTGTATTCCATTTTGGAGACGATGGACGGCGAGGGGGAATAGTTGGCGATTTCGGGGCGGGCACCGCCGTCCGTGGGGCCGGTCTATTCGGACCACGGCCATCGGTGTCCGCTTTTATGTTATAAGCTGGAGTCTGGCGATTCTTGAAAACGTGCAGAAATCTCCAAAAAGGAAGATTCGCCAGAGTCCAGTTAGAAGGCTGGAGGAGATTGTAACCTCCTCTTAACTCACTTGCAACGCATGTTGTGAGGGAAGAGGCTGGTTTTGTGATAAGATAACAGGGGTGACCATACCCGAGGAGAAAGACAATGAGTTCCATCGTCACAGATCGGGGAGTCATCCATTATGAGACATACGGTCGGGGGCAGCCGGTCATTCTCCTCCATTGCTGGTTGGGTTCATGGAACTACTGGCTGAGCACAATGGAGGTGCTGGCCGATGGGTATAAGACCTACGCGCTGGATTTCTGGGGCTTTGGCGAGTCGGGGAAGAAAGGGTTGCAGTTCAGGGTGGCGGATTATGTGGAAATGGTGGCCCAATTTATGGACCAGTTGGGCATCTATCGGGCGCGAGTAATGGGGCATTCTATGGGCGGTACCGTTTCCCTGAGCCTGGCGCTGGCCCACCCGGAACGGGTACAACGGGTGGCGATGGTGGGTTCACCCATCACCGGAGACGGCCTGGCGCTGATGCTGAAACTGGCCGCGAAAAAGCCCCTCGCCGCTCTGGCCTATAGCATACCGGGGGCCCTGCCCCTGGGGGTCCGTCTGGCTTCCCCCTTCCTCACCCGGGACTGGCGGCGCTGGTCAGAAATGTTTCGGCAGGACCTTTCCCGGACGACGCTGGAATCTTTTCACTATAGCATCGCTTCCCTCCGCCGTACCGACCTGCGTCCCCGTCTGCGAGAAATCCGAATCCCGGTATTGGGTATCTATGGCCGGAACGATCGGATTGTGAACCCTGCCCAGGGAGAAATCCTTGCCGGCGGAATCCCCATGGCTCAGGTTTCGTACTTCGAGCACTCCGGCCATTTCCCGATGCTGGACGAACCGGAGCGATTCCACCAGACACTGCGGGAGTTTCTGGACCGGTAGGGGCAGGGGAAAGATGCCCTGCGTCTCAGAAGTTTATGGCTATGTTGAGCGGCCTAACCATCTGTCTTACGAACTTAAGGGGGCAGTAATGAGCAGGATACACAAAGTCTCCATCGTGCTGGCGCTGGCCGTGCTAACGGCGCTTGGCGTGAGCCTGATTCGCGGATGGCCTCCGCTGGCCATTGCCGCCGGACGAACACAGGTTCCCGAAAACGACACACTGTTCTTCGTTAGCGGTTTGCAACCACAACCTCGCATTCAACGGATGGCGGCAAGCGAACCGAGACAGTTGGCGGAGCAAACTGCAACCGCAGCCACCGAAAGCATCCTGCTCAACACGGGGGTGTGTGAGATTGCCGGTCTGTACGCCTCACCCAACGGCCGCTGGGTGGCCGTGGAAGTGGGCTGCGAGGCAAGCGTCCATACATTGGTGATGGCAGCAACAGGTGAAATTCGCCCGATCTGGCCGGAGCCCTGGGAGTCCAGTTTCTTCCTCAACTGGGCGCCTGACGGGGATGCATTGCTGGTGCGGGTTGGACATCTGGGTGAGAGTATGGTATTCTTGGTCAACGCGCGGAACGGGCGGGTGGAGCGGATGGACACGCCGCTGTTCACTACGATGCGGCTTTCTCGCCGGATGGCAAGCGGGTGCTATATGCCACAACGCAGGGATTGGGCTTTGGCAGCGAGGTCTGGATAATGGATCGGAACGGGCGCAACCGGGAGCAAATCATCAACGACCCGGCGCACATCATCGCCTATCCGCGCTGGTCGCCGAACGGGGAGGCCATTGCCTACATTCGGATGGAAGACAGCAACATCCCCTTCACAGTGGGCGAGTTGGTGTTGGCGGATAGGAGCGGGCACAACGAGCGGGTGATTGCCCCAGCGGATGCGGGGCACGGTTACCCACCGGTCTGGTCGCCAGACGGGCGGCAGGTGGCGTTTGTGGTGCGGGAAAACCCGGAAGAGAGTGCGACCGATATAGCCGCGCCGTACCTGGAGAGCAACATCTACCTGGCCAATAAAGCATCCGGCAGTGTGCGGGCGGTGACGCAGTTTAAAGGATCATTGACCGAAGCGCCGGTTTGGTCGCCGGACGGGGCGTGGCTGGCGTTCAGCACCAATGCCGGTGGTATGCCCGACATCTGGCTGGCGGATGTGGCGACTGGAGAGGCGCGGCAGGTGACGCGAAATGCCAATGCTCGTTGCCCGGTGTGGGTGG
>DAOTWL010000353.1:0-5845 GCA_034435875.1 Anaerolineae bacterium | reverse complement strand
GGGGGTGGCCCGAAGGGCCGGGGGAAGGGGTGAGGTTCGCCATCATCGGCCGGGATCCCCGCATCTCCGGGATGATGCTGGAAAGCGCCATCACCGCCGGCCTGCTCTCTCAGGGGATAGATGTCCTCCACGCGGGGGTCATCCCGACCCCTGCAGTTGCCTACCTGACCCGCCACCTGGGGGCCAGCCTGGGCGTGGTCATCTCCGCTTCTCATAACCCTGTAGAGGATAACGGCGTCAAGTTTTTCGGCCCCGACGGCTACAAACTGCCTGACGCGCTGGAAGACCGGATTCAGTCGCTGGTGCTGGACCCGGCGCAAGTCTTCACCCCCCGGGATACGCGCGGACTGGGCCGCTCCCGTCCTGCTCCCGAACTGGCGGAGGCCTACGTGGATTACCTGGTCCGTTCCTGGCGGGGGAAGCGGGACCTCTCCGGGGTCCGGGTCGTCCTGGAGTGCGCCAACGGTGCTACGTCTTTCGTCGCGCCGGAGGTTTTCCGGCGGCTGGGAGCGCAGGTGGAGGTTTTAAACGGAAATCCAGACGGGATCAACATCAATCGGAGTTACGAGTACATTGAACCGCGCACGCTGGCCGCTCGCGTGGTGGCGACGGGTGCCCATCTGGGCGTGGCCTTTGACGGCGACGGTGACCGGGTTGTGCTGGTAGATGAGGCCGGAAACTTCCTGAACGGTGATGACATCCTGGTCATCATCGCCCGCCACTTCTATCGGCGGGGCATCCTCTCAGTACCTCTTGTTGTGGCGACGCCGATGAGCAACTTCGGCCTGCATGAGGCCCTGCGCCCGCTGGGTGTTGAGGTCGTGGAGGCGAAGGTAGGGGATAAGTTTGTCCTGGAGCGGATGCGCGCCCTGGGGGCCGTTCTGGGCGGGGAGCAATCGGGGCATATCCTCATCTTGGATCGCGGCCAGACTACCGGCGACGGCATCTATACCGCGCTGGTGGTCGCCGCGTTGATGGTGGACGAGGCGGAGGGCCGCCTTTCCCGATTGGTGGCCGGGATTCCCCGCTATCCCCAGGCGATGGTCAGCCTGGACGCGCCGCGCGTCTCCGTCCCGCTGACCGAGGTGCCGGAAATCCGGGCCGTTCTGGATGACCTGAAGGCCCGGGCGGGGGACGGGGCGGAGGTCCTCCTGCGCTACTCCGGCACGGAGGACAAACTCCGCCTCTCCGTCCGCACCCGTACCGACGGCGACGCGGCGACGCTCGCAGAGGAAACCCGTCGCGCGCTGGAGCGGATTGTCGCCGAGGTGAGGTGGAGGGCAGGAGAAAGCGGCGCAGGCTGTTCGCCTGCATCTACAGGCCTGGCGGCCTGCGCTACAATATCCCAAACCGGATGAGGGATTGCGATGACCCTGGACCTGACCCGTCTATCCCGCGCGGCGAGCGAGATGGGGCGGGCGCTGGCCCGGCAGGAGTGGGAGTTCGGAAGCCGGGTCGCGGCCGCCCGCCAGTGGATGGAGGAGTTCGCCGAATCCGCTCTCTCCCTCCAGGAAGCTGCTGCGGAAGCCGGAGCCGCCATTCCCCCATCCGAACCCCTGAACACCGTGGTGGCCTGCCCGCCGGTCCCCCAGCGTTTCACCGTCATTGGCGCCGACGGGAGCGCCATCGGGCCAGACCGCCACAGCCTGGCCCTCTACTACCTCATCAACATTGGCAGTCTGGTCTTCCGGCATGGCAGTGGGGAAGCGCCTGAGGCCCGCAGTATCCCCACCCTGGCCTTCCAGGACGAGGACCTTTATGAGGGGGAGTTGCTGGTCTCCGGCAATCTGCTGGACGTGCGGCGAGACTGCGCGGAGATCACCCATCTGGCTGACCTGGTGGAGGATGTGACGCAGGCGGATAGCCTGCGTTACGGTCCGACTCTGGCGCTGGTGGACGGCACGCTCATCCTGTGGGTGCTGGATGACCTCCCCGCCGCAGGGCGGAAGGAGAAAATTGCTTTCTACCTCCGCCAGATGGAGCGCATCCGCGAGAAAGGGGCCGCGCTGGCCGCGTTCATCAGCCGGCCGCGCCATACCGAAGTGGGGAAACTCCTGCACCTGGCCCGGGTCGGCGGCGCCCCGGTGCGGGCACGGGAGGAGAAAAATCCCCTGGGGCGCATCCCCGACCGGACCCTCTTCGCTTCCTTGCCACCGGGTGCCCGCTCGGCGCTCTTCGTCTCGCCCAGTGGGATCAACCGGAATTACTACGCGCCAGCGGGGCACGAGATATGGTTTTTCTACCTGAACGTCGCCGCAGAGGGCCGGGAGCCGATCATCGCCCGGGTGGAGATCCCGCGCTGGGTCGCGGAGAACCCGGAGGCGCTGCGGCTGACCCATGCCGGAATTGTCGCCCAGTGCCGCATTCTGGGGGGATTCCCCTACGTGCTGGCCCGCGCGGACGAACTGGCCTACATCAGCGGGCCGGAGCGGGAACAACTGGAGGAAATGGTGGGGAATGCGCTGATGAGCGCGGGCATCGTCCCGGCCTCGTCGCCCAAAGCGTACTATAAAGGGTTGACCCGGCGGTGGCGAGAGGCAGGATGAGGTATTCTCCGGATCTCATCCGGGTACGGCCAGTGATCGCTCAGGCGGCAGTGGACGGGAACATCTATCCCGCCCAGGGTGTCTACAATGCCAATCAACCCGTCAAAATTGGTGCGCACGAAGTAATCCGCGCGAATGCCCAGGTTGTACAGGAGTGTATCCCGAAGGAGCGCGGTTCCCCCACCCGGATAATCGTAGGCATCTCCGTAGGAATCGGCAAAATTGATGCGGCTCATCCAGAATCCGGGGATATACACATAGAGGTCCCGGGGGATAGAGATTACGGAGACCGCTGGACGGCCTGTCTGCACCGAGATGATGTGGATGGCATCGGTATGCCATTCAGACCAATCCGGGCGCTGGTCGCTCCCCAGGACGACGATGTTGATCGCGTCGGAGGCAACCGGGACCGGAGGCACCGGGGTAGGGATGGGGATTGGAGTAGAGAGCACCGTCTGCCAGGAGACGCTGGGAGTCGGGAATGGGGAGGGAACCACCAGGTCGGCGGCTGTGAGCGCATTGAGGGTCAATGGGCCAAAGGCGGGAGGACAATCTATCAGGATGACATCGTACAGGCTGTCCTTCAGCGCGCGAATCTGCTGTTTGAGGAAAAATTCGTAGCCTGCCTGACGATAGAGGACCTTGTTGACCACCGAGAGACTCTGGTTCGCCGGGACAATGTCCAGACCGAACGTCCCGGTCTCCCGGCTGGCACCGACCAGAGAAAGGTTCCCCAGCAGGACTTCGCTGACCGGGTAGCGGATATTCTCCGGCTTCAGACTCAGGGAGAGGGTCAGATGGGCCTGGGGGTCCAGGTCCAGAAGGAGGACGATTTTCCCCATCTCCGCCAGGCATCCGCCAAGAGAGAGACAGGTGGTTGTTTTGGCCCCTCCGCCTTTCAGGTTACCGATCGCAATGACAGGGGAACCCCCTGCCCAATACCGATTACGCCATATACAACCTGAATTGCCGGCACTATAATGGGTGGCGGTTGCCCCTTCATCCCCTCTATTTCACCCTCTCCTGTTCGGCGGGGGGAGAGAGGGAAAGGGGAGCAGCTGGCCCGGACGTGAACGTCCGGGCTCAGAGTGCAAAGCCCTTCGGGCTTCGGGGAGGTTACAGGCTGATGACATCGCGGGGCCGGGTTGCGCTCTCCGCCGTTCTGGGGTTTAATATGCGCGGATGAAAGCAAACCCGATCGGGAAGGAATGGTGGCTCTGGGGACGGCTGACGCTCCTGGGGCTGGCGCTGATGGCCGTCAGCACGTTCCTGGTCTCTTTCCCCCTGCTCCCCTCCGGCCGCGTGGTCCTGGAGGTCGGAGATGTGGCCCCCCGGGACATCCGCTCGCCGCGCCGCATTACCTACGAAAGCGCCATCCTGACCGCCGAACAGCAGAAGCAGGCGGAGGCCGCCGTGCCCCCCGTCTATACGGCGCCGGATCCCAACCGGGCCCGTCAGCAACTGGAGCGGGCGCGCCAGGTACTGGACTATCTGAGCGCCGTCCGGGCTGACCCCTATGCCACGCCCGCCCAGCGCCGGGCCTGGACGGTCGCCGTGCCCGAACTGAAAGACCTGCCCCCTGCGGTCGCCGACATGCTCGCCACCCTCTCCGACGAGTCCTGGAACCGGGTGCAATTGGAAGTCCTTAATGTCGTCGCAGAGACGATGCGCCGGGGGGTGCGAGAGGACAGCATAGACCCGGCGCGACAGCAGGCTGCCACGCTGGTCGGCCTGGACCTCTCCAGCGATGAGGCGGCCGTCACCACTGCCCTGGCCCAGCGGCTCATCGCCCCCAACTCGTTTTACGACGAAGAGGCCACCCGGCGGGCCCGTCAGGCCGCGCGGGAGGCTGTCCCTCCCGTCGTCCGTACCTTTGAGGCCAACGAGGTCATCGTACGGGAGGGGCAGCAGGTCAGCGCGCTGGACCTGGAAGCGCTGCAGGAACTGGGACTGCAACAACCCCGCACCCGCTGGACGGAGGTCGCCGCCAACGGTATCCTGTCCGCGCTGGGTGTCCTGCTGATGGGCGTCACTCTGGCCCGCTTCCAGCCGGACGTGTTGCGGGAGGGGCGGAAATCGCTGCTGCTGACGCTGCTGCTGGCCCTGTTCCTGGCGCTGGTCCGGCTGATGGTCCCCGACCGAACCGTGCTGCGGTATCTGTTCCCGGCGCCGGCGCTGGGGATGCTGGCAACCGCCACACTGGGCACGCCCGCAGGCATCATTGCCAGTCTGCTCATCGGAACCGCAATGGGCCTGATCGGGGACCAGTCCCTGGAACTGGCCGCGTACGCGACGGTGGGGGGCATCGCGGCGGCCTTCGCTGTCCGCCACACCGACCGCCCGACCGTCCTGTTCCGCGCGGGATTCATCTCGGCGCTGGCGACGGTGGGAGTCCTGGTGGCCTTCGCCCTTCTTGCCACCCATCCGGACCCGCTCTCTTTTGGTCTGGCGTTGGCGGGGGCGGTGACCAACGGCGTCATTTCCGCCAGCCTGGCCCTGGCCGGCCTCTTCCTCCTCGGCCCCCTCTTTGACCTGCCCACCACCTTCCGGCTATTGGAGTTGAGCCGTCCCGACCATCCGCTCCTGCAACGGCTGTTGCGAGAGGCGCCGGGCACGTATCACCATTCCCTGATGGTCGCCAGTATGGCCGAACAGGCGGCTGAGCGGATCGGCCTCAACCCCCTGCTGGTACGGGTGGGGGCATACTACCACGACATCGGCAAAATCGCCCGTCCCTATTTCTTTGCTGAGAACCAGATGGACGGAGCGAATCCGCATGACCAGTTAGACCCCCACACCAGCGCGCAGGTCATCATCGGTCACGTTCAGGATGGACTGGAACTGGCCCGCCGCTACCGCCTCCCTTCCTGGGTGGGGGCCTTCATCACCGAGCACCACGGGACCAGCCGCGCGGGATTCCAGTACGAGCGGGCCGTGGGGCAGGCAGGGGATCCGTCGTGGGTCAACGAGGCCAATTTCCGCCATCGGGGCCCCCGGCCCGGCCGCCGGGAGACGGCGCTGGTGATGCTCGCCGACCGGTGCGAGGCCGCCGTCCGGGCCCGCCGCCCGGCCACGCCGGAAGACCTGGCCCGGGTCGTGAAGGAGATGTTCGGGGAAGTGCTGGGGACGGGGCAGTTAGACGAGTGTCCGATCACGATGAGAGAATTGAACGAGGTTCAGCAGTCCTTTGTCTATACGCTGAAGGGGGTCTTCCACCCCCGCCTGCCGTATCCGGCGGCCAAACCTCCTCTCGCGCCGCCTTCCAAACCGGAGGGATGAGGAAACGCAGGGGGCGGCGG
>DAOTWL010000352.1:0-8693 GCA_034435875.1 Anaerolineae bacterium | reverse complement strand
GCCTCACCCCTCCCCCGGCGGCTCACCTCACCCCCGGCCCCGCTCCCGAACTCCGTTCGGGAGCGGGGAGGGGGCCGGGGGGTGGGGTGAGGCCCCACCCCCAGCGGCTGCGCCGCTACCCCCTCCCCTGAAGGTTGGCTTTTGGGGCGAAGGGGCGGAAAAGAAAATTGAGAAGCCGCCCCAAACCGGCGAGAGGGAGTAAAAAGAAAATATTTTTCATTGCGGCGGCTTCGTCGCCGCAATGAAAAATATATTCTCTTTCACCCCGCTGGCGAAAAGGCCAAACTGGAGGGGAGGGGGTGGCCCGAAGGGCCGGGGGAGGGGTGAGGAGCGCAGGCCACCCTGGTTGCGAACGAAGTGAAGGGACACGGCCGAAGGCCCAAAGAGGCTGACTTCAGTCAGCGCCCGAGGCGGCGACCCAACCGGCGCAGCCCCTTGAGTTAACGCATATGCCCGGATGCCGGCGGCCTGAAGGGGATGATTCGCAATTGTTAACACTTTCTGCGTCCGCAGGGGCCTTTCTGCCCCTCACCCCCTCAGTCCCCCCTCTCCCCTGGCCGCAGGCCAGGGGAGAGGGGAAGGGGTGAGGGTTTCCCTCCGCCGCCGAAGGCGAGTGGGAGAGGGGAAGGGCCAAAAGCGGCAATGTGAATGCCTGCGAAAATGATCACCAATTTCTGCTGGAAAATGAACCACCCCGCCTGAAACTTTTGTCATCCTTCAGGAGGTTTGCCATGGCCCAACACCTGGTCCGAGACATCTACCACAAAGGCGTCATCTTCTGCAAGCCCGACACTCCCCTCCAGGAAGTGGTACGGGTGATGGCCGATACCGACATCCACGCAATCATCGTCGCCGAAGGAGAGGGCACCCAGCCCCTGGGGGTCGTCTCTCACACCGACGCCATCGCCCACTACGGGGAGGACCTGAGCCAGATTCGCGCCGCCGACGTGATGACTCCTGGCGTCATCACCATCTCCAAAGAGGCGCCGGTGGCCGAGGCGGTGAAGAAGATGCTGGAGAGCCGCATTCACCGTCTCCTGGTCGTGGATGAGGACGGCACCCCCCTGGGCATCCTCTCCACGACCGACATCATCCGGGATATGCGCGGCTCCAAGTGGGTCTGGTATATGGGGTGAGGCGATGCCCGAGGAAATCATCACCATAGAACGGCACATCCTGGAGCAGGAGCGGGCCTACCCGGAGGCCACCGGCGTCTTCACCAGCCTCCTCTACGACATCGCGCTGGCGGCCAAAATCATCGCCCGCGAGACCTCCCGCGCCGGCCTGGTCCAGATTCTCGGCCTGGCCGGTAAGACCAACATCCAGGGCGAAACGCAGATGAAACTGGACGTCTTCGCCAACCAGACCATCATCCGCATGAACTCCTATACGGGCCGGCTGGCGGTGATGGCTTCCGAGGAGGAGCCGGACATCATCCCCATCCCTGAGGGCTACCCCACCGGCCGCTATGTCCTGGTCTTTGACCCGCTGGATGGGTCGTCCAACATTGACGTGAACGCCAGTATCGGTACGATTTTCGGCATTTACCGCCGTCGTACTCCCGCCGGGCCGGGAACGGTGGAAGATTGCCTTCAGCCGGGGCGGGACCTGGCGGCCGCCGGTTACATCATCTACGGCTCCAGTACGATGATGGTCTATACGACGGGCAACGGGGTGCACGGTTTCACCCTGGACCCGGGCGTGGGCGAGTTTCTCCTCTCCCACCCCAACATTCGCGTCCCGGCGGAGCCAAAGTACTACAGCGTCAACCAGGGCAACGAGAAGTACTGGAGCGAGGGCGTGCGGAGGTTTACCCGCTGGCTGCAGGGGATGGATGAGGAGAATCCCCGCAAGCCCCTCTCCGGCCGCTACATCGGTTCCCTGGTCGCCGACTTTCACCGCAACCTGCTGGAAGGCGGAATTTTCTACTACCCGCAGGATTACAAAGACCCTGCGAAGCCCAAAGGGAAACTGCGTCTCCTCTATGAGGCCGCCCCGCTGGCCTTCATCGCCGAACACGCCGGAGGATACGCCTCCGATGGGCAACGCCCCGTCCTGGACCTCGTCCCCGCGACCCTTCATCAGAGGACGGCCCTCTTCATCGGCAACCGGGACCTGGTGGAGATGGCGGAGAAGTTTATTGCCCGCTACGGATGATTTCAGGTAACGGCAACCGGACGTCACAGGAGGCAGGTAGATGTACGGAGAAGAGATAATGACCATGAAGGATACAGAGGAGGAAATAGAGGCGCCTGTTCCCCGAGCGGAAGAAACCCCGCGCGAGGTTGTCCCGGGTGTGCCGACCGACATCCTGGAGATGGGAATCCTGGAAGCGTGGACCCTCTCCGACCTTCGGGAGTTGGCCCGCCGGATGGGGGTCTCCGGCTATAGCCGGCTGAAGAAAGAGGACCTGATCCTGCGCATCCTCCAGGCGAAGGCGGAGCGAGAAGGGCTGACGTTTCGGGGAGGCGTGCTGGAGATTCTGCCCGACGAAGGGGTGGGCTTCCTGCGCGGGCCCAATTATCTCCCCGGCCCGGAGGACGTCTATGTCTCCCAGTCCCAGATCCGGCGCTTCGGCCTGCGCAACGGCGACCTGGTCATCGGGCAGGTCCGGCCACCCAAAGAGACCGAACGGTGGTACAGCCTGCTGCGGGTGGAGACGGTCAACGGGATGGACCCGGAACAGGCCAAGTTGCGCCCCCGCTTTGAGAGGCTGACCCCCATCTTCCCGACCCGGCGGCTTATCATTGAGACGGACCGGCACAACCTGACCACCCGGCTGCTCAGTCTCATTGCACCGATTGGGAAGGGGCAGCGGGGCCTCATCGTCTCGCCGCCGAAGGCCGGGAAGACCACCGTCCTCAAGCACATCGCCAACGGCATCAGCGCCAACCATCTGGAAGTCCACCTGATGGTCGTTCTCATCGGCGAACGGCCGGAGGAGGTGACCGATATGGACCGGTCGGTGGAGGCGGAGGTCATCAGTTCCACCTTTGACGAACCGGTCCAGAATCACACGAAGGTGGCGGAGATGGCGCTGGAGCGGGCCAAGCGACTGGTGGAGTGCAAGAAGGATGTGGTCATCCTGCTGGATAGCATCACCCGGTTGGCGCGGGCCTATAACCTGGTCGTCCAGCCCAGCGGGCGCACCCTCTCCGGCGGTCTGGACCCGGCGGCCCTCTACCCGCCCAAGAGTTTCTTTGGCGCGGCCCGGAACCTGGAAGAGGGCGGGAGCCTCACCGTCATTGCCACCTGTCTGGTGGATACCGGCAGCCGGATGGACGACATGATTTACGAGGAGTTCAAGGGGACCGGCAACATGGAACTCCACCTCAGCCGGCGGCTGCAGGAACGGCGCATCTTCCCCGCCTTTGACATTGAACGGTCGGGCACCCGCCGGGAGGAGTTGCTCCTGGACCCAGATACGCTGCAGAAGGTCTGGCTGATGCGCAAGATGATCGCTCAGATGGTCGCCCCACCGCCCGCCGGCGCCGGCTACGACCTGACCACGGTGACCGAGTCGGTGCTGCATCACCTGGCCCGCACGCGCAACAACCGGGAATTCCTGGAAACGCTGAAAGAGGCGATGTAGCGCAAGATTAATCTTGCGCTACAAACTCCTGTACCGCGCTCGCCACCTGGTCGGGCTTCTCCAGCATCACCATGTGACCGGCCCCCTCCACCAGTACGAAGCGCGCGCCGGGGATGCGCTCGGCCAGCCACTGCCCGAACTTCGGCGGCGTCATCCGGTCCTCCGCGCCGGTGATGACCAGCGTCGGCGCGGTGATTTCCCCCACCCGCTCCCGGATGTCAAAGCGGTCGCATGCGGTGAAGTCCCCCCAAACGACCTGAGAGTTCACGCGCGCCATCATCCGGCGGCCCCGGGCGACCATCGTCGGGTCGGCCTCCGGGCCCCAGGCCCATTCGGTGATCAGGGCGATGGCAGCGCGCGCGTCCCGCAGAATCCCGTCCAGGAGGACAGGTGCCACCCGCAGCCGCGCGCCGGTGCCCACCAGCACCAGTCCGGCAACCCGCTCGGGGGACAGCAAGGCCGTCATCTGAGCGATGGCGCCCCCCATAGAATGCCCCACCAGCACCCCGCGCGCGATCCCTACGGCATCCATGAAGCGGAGGACGTCGGCGGCGTAGTCCTCTATCCGCTCCCGGCCCGGCCCCTCCGACCGTCCATGCCCGGGCAGGTCTACGGCGTAGACGGTGGCGCCGGGCAGACGGCGCAGCGCGGCCGGCCAGTGGAGGTGACTGCCGCCGGCCCCGTGAATCAGGATCAGGGCGGGCCCTCCCCGCCTGCGGACAGTGTAGAACAGCGCCTGTTCTCCGATCTGAGCCCATGGCATAAATCCCCCCATGTTGTTTCACACAAAGACACAGAGACACAAAGATTTATTCTTATTCTTCGTGCCTTTGGGTCTCCGGGTGAGATGCTACGGTCTGCGAGAAACCGGCCCGGAAGGCGGCCAGATTCCGCTCCGGGTCCCGGGGCCAGCGGCGCCGGATGGCCTCCTCCGCCGCCGCAGCGGGCAGAATCTCCCCCAGGCGGGTGCGGCCAACCGCCGCCCCCAGCACAAACAGATTGGCCGGCAGGCCGGCGGGCACCGAATCCGGGGCGATATAGACGGGGTGTCCACCCGCCGCTCGCACCTGCTCCAGCACTGTCTCCAGCGCCGGATACGCGGCCTTGCCCAGCATGACGGCCGTCGGTAGCCAGCGCTCCCCGAAGAGCAGAAACTCCCCGCCGGGCCGCAGGATGCGCACCGCCCGCAGCGCCTCCGAGACTTCCATCGCGATGACCACGTCGGCCCCCCGGGGCGGGATATTCGGCCCCACCGCTGACCGCCCCAGCCGCAACTGGGCCTTCACCAGTCCGCCTCGCTGGGCCATGCCCTTGTAGGGGTAAAAGCAGACCGGAAGGTCCAGAGCGACGGCCGCCTCCGCAATCACCTCCCCGATGGTCAGGAGCCCCTGACCGCCGACCCCGATGAGAAAGACGTCCAGAGTCTTTTCCATTGCCTACCCCGGCGTATGAATCAGCGCATCCCGATTACACACCTGGGCACAGAGGCCGCAGCCGTAGCAGAGCGCGGGGTCTATGACTACTGCTTCTGTCCCCAGGTCTATGGCCGGGCAACCGGTGAGGGTGATGCACAACTTGCAAAGGTTACAGTTTTCCGGCACCACGCGCACCGCGCCGGCCCGGCGTCCCCGACGCTGGGCCTGGATAGCGCACTCCTGCCGGGATAGAATGACCTTGACGCCCGGCAACGCCAGCGCCTGCTGAATGGCCGCCGTCGTCCCGTCCAGGTCAAAGGGGTCCACGACAAAGAAGTGCTCCACCCCCAGCGCGGGCACCAGTTGGGCCAGGTCCACCCGGTGGCCTCCTGGTGGCTGGAAGTCCTCGGCCGTCCCAGGGTTGACCTGCATGCCCGTCATCGCCGTCCAGCCGTTGTCCATAATGATCACCGTCAGAGGGACGGCGTGCTGGACGGCGTTGATGAGCGCCGGGATGCCCGCGTGGAAGAATGTGGAGTCGCCGATGGTGGCGATGACAGGGGTTTTGACCCCGGCGTGGACGTAGCCCTGGGCCAGCCCGATGCTGGCCCCCATCGCGACCTCGTTCCAGACGGTGTCAAAGGGCGGGTTCATCCCCAGGATGGTGCAGCCGATGTCCCCGGTCACCATCACCTGCTCCCGCCGGTACCCGGCCCGGCGGATGGCCCGGTTGATGGCCAGAAAAGTCCCCCGATGGGGACAGCCCGGGCAGACGGTGATCGGACGGGGCGCCGCCAACCGCTCCGCCTCCGGATCAGCCGAGAAAAGGTCGGGGGGGATGGAGAGGTCCAATGCGACCGCCATCCCCCGGACGACGTGACGGACGTCGTACTCGCCGACCCGTTCCAGGGTGCCATCCAGTTTGCCCACGATGCGGCCCGTGAAGCCGAGATGGTGTGCCTCCACGTAGACCCCCCGCTCCAGATGGGGCTCCAGTTCCTCCAGGACGACCACAGTGTCCACCTGCTGCAGCAGAGCCCGGACCTCTTCGGAAGGAAAGGGATGGGGTGCCCGAACGCGCAGCATGGAGACGGTTTGGGGGTCCAGGCCCAGACGGGCCGCCATCTCCAACCCCTCCTCCAGGTACGCGTTGACCACCCCGCTGGCGATGATCCCTAATCTCGGATGAGGGTCTCTCTCCGCCGTCGCCATCTGGAGGACGTTCAGACCCGCCTGCCGGATCCACTGCCCGGCCTCTTCCAGGCGGGCGATCAGGTCCCGGTGCTGCTGCATACAGATGGCCGCGCCCGCTTTGGTGAAGCGCGCAATGTCCCGAAGGAGTAGGGGCTCTCGCTCCGGGAGGGGGACGGGTTCCCCCACCTCCACCGGTGCGGAGGCGTGGGCAATCGCAGTGACCAGTCGGACCAGGACCGGCGTTCCCACCGCTTCGGAGAGGTCAAACGCCAGGCGGGTGAGTTGGTACGCCTCCGTCACTGAGGAGGGGTCCAGAAGGGGCAGGTCAGCCAGGAGGGCGAATCCTCGCGAGTCCTGCTCGCACATCCCGGCGCTCACGCCGGGGTCATCGGCTACGTAGATGACCAGCCCGCCGACGACACCGGAGTAGGCGACCGAGTAGAGGGAGTCGGAGGCCACATTCAGGCCCGACATTTTCATCGTACAGAGGGCTCGCTGGCCCGCCCAGGCGGCTCCGGCAGCAATCTCCAGGGCCACCTTCTCGTTGGTGCTCCATTCCACGTGGACGCCCGGGGGTCTCGCGGCCAGCAAACTCTCTATGGCCCCGGTGGAGGGGGTACCGGGATAGCCGGTGATGACGCGGGCGCCCGCATGGAGCGCGCCCAGGGCCAGGGCTTCGTTGCCGGTCAAAAGTTTCCGTGGAGACACGGGACACCTCTTTAACAGAAAGAATTCAACCGGTGCGGTTCGGGTGGTTTGAACCGCGCCGAACGCTCCTTGCGCCCCTTGCGGTTGTTCAAGACAGTACCGGCTATTATAGCCGGGGATGTCCCCCTGTCAACAGACCATTGAAAATGGTGGCCGCTCTTTTTCAGCCACGAATTTCACGAATTGGCGTAACTACCTACCCCGATGGCTGGGATGCCCACTTTTTCGGCGCGCTGGCCTCACCCCTCCCCCGGCCCCTCCCCTCTCCCAAACGCAGCGATGGGGGAGGGGGGATAAAGGGGGGTGGGGCAAATGTTAGCACCATTGGGCTTTTAGCCCCTGGCGCAGGTAGTTACGAATTGGCACGAAAAATTCGTGGAATTGTGCCATTCGTGGCAAAACGACCCGAAATTCGTGAAATTCGTGCCATTCGTGGCAAAAATCCTTGTGCCGCAAGACCCCACGATTTACCGGGGTGCTACCCCCGGCTTTTCTCGCAGTGCAAACAATGATATAATGCTCACCCGGAACACGGGGTAGGTCTGCAGGAAATCGTGGCCGCGCTCTAACCGGTGCAAGAACCCCCAGATGGGGGACAGCCTTTCCAGGCTGTCCCCAAATATGGCGGGCTGAAAGCCCGCCCTACGCCTTACCACGATTCAATGCAGTGCTACCGAACACGGGGGGAGCCATCATTTGACCTGGACGAGGTGACTTCTATGCGAACACCGTTCATCGCTGGCAACTGGAAAATGCACAAAACGATAGACGAAGCGGTCGCGCTGGTGACCGAACTGCGCTCCCTGCTGGAGGGGGTGGAAGGAATAGAAGTCGCCGTCTGCCCGCAGTTCCCCGCGCTGGAGGCCGTGCGGCGGGCCCTGACCGGCTCCTCCATCCGCCTGGGCGCGCAGAACATGCACTGGGAAGAGGCCGGAGCCTTCACCGGCGAGGTCTCCCCCCGGGTGCTGGTGGGCCTGTGCGACTGCGTCATCATCGGGCACTCGGAGCGGCGCACCCACTTCGGCGAGACCGATGAGATGGTGAACCGCAAACTGCGCGCCGCCCTGGCGCACGGCCTGACCCCTATCGTCTGCGTGGGGGAGAATCTGGAGCAGAACCGGGCCGGGAAGACGGAGGCCGTCGTCGGGGCACAGGTGCGGGCCGCCTTCGCCGGGGTGGGGGCCGAGGAGGCCCACCGGGTCGTCATCGCCTACGAGCCCATCTGGGCCATCGGCACCGGCGTCCCCGCCTACGGCCCGGATGTCAACCGTATCGTCCTTCAGGCCATCCGCGCCGTCCTGGTCCAACTCTACGGGGACGAGGTCGCCCAGGCCATCCGGGTCCAGTACGGCGGGTCGGTGACCCCGGCCAACATCGCCGAGTTCATGCAGGAGCCGGAGATTGACGGCGCGCTGGTGGGCGGCGCCAGCCTGCGCGCCGCCGACTTCGCCGCCATCGTCCGTCGGGGCCTGGGGGCAAAATTCAGCCTCACCCCTCCCCCTGACCCCCTCCTCTCTCCCGAATGAAGTTCGGGAGAGGGGAGGCTACGCCGAAGGCTCGCCCGAGGCGCCGCTGGGGATAGGGTGAGGAAGAATGAAACCATGCGCTACCTGACCCTCCTGCTCACCGTCATCGCTCTGCTGGTTTTCATCGGGTACCTGGTCGTCTTCCTGGACTACTCGGTGGCCCTCTTCCGTTGGCCGTACGACTACGACCAGGGGGAGGGGTTTGAACTGTACGACGCGGTGCTCTACCGCCAGGGAGAGTGGCCGTACCGGGATAAC
>DAOTWL010000351.1:0-9192 GCA_034435875.1 Anaerolineae bacterium | reverse complement strand
GGGGGTGGGGGCAAAAGCGACTTCCCTGGACCGCATAAGGTGTTGATTTTACTTTAGTGCCAAAATTCATTGCATCCGGGATTCCCTTGATGGCCTTGACGAAATCTCCTTTTGGAGTATTATTAACATTACCAGTAGCATCGCACCCCAGCGACCCGTAGAAGACCGGACCGATTGCATCAACGTCCTCCATACCAGGCATTATCCACAAGATTGGAGCACCATGGCGGAACAGAAACCCTTCATCCCGGATGAGGGCCTCTCAGACCGAACCGGTAGCCTGGCGATGATCTACCTGTTCGGCCTGCCTCTCTTCCTGATGGCTCTGCTGATCCTTCTGTTCATCCTTGTGCTTCTTCTTCCTTCCCCTTTCACTTCCTGGCTGCTCAGCCTGGGCCTGGCTCTTCTGATCACCCATTTCGTCCTTTTCTTCCTGACGGTCCTGGGATTACAGAGCCGCAGGGGGATCGCGATCATCGGTCTCCTGCTCCCGACCGTTCTATGGCTGGTATGGATGTTCGCGATTGTACCGCTTTCCCTGCCCCTGAAGTTGACGCTGTTGGTAGCGGAACTTCTCCTTGTGGGAATGGTGTTCCTGATTGGGCTTTTTCTGTTGGGGGGCTTTGTACTTCCTTTCCCACCTCTGGACCCCTCTCTTCCCTGGCCGGAGCGTCTCCGCCAACGCCTGAGAGAGTGCCAGCGTGTATTCAAAATTCTGCTGGATGTCCTTATGGGGCAGAATTATCCCTTCTGGGTGGTGACTGATGAGCCTCGGGAGGAGGACAAAATTGAGGAGCGGGGGAAGGGGGACGCGCTGGCAATGTTTGCCCTCGGGAACGGCATCATCATCTCCGACTGCGACCACGCGGTCGCTGTTTCCGACGGGATCAAATTTAAAGGGGTCCAGGGACCGGGGCTCTTATTTACCGGTTTTGCCGACCGCCCGATGCGGACTCTGGACCTGCGCCCTCAACTGCGCGCGTTCACTGTCCAGGGACTAACCCGGGACGGCATCCAGGTCAAAGTGCTGGCGTTCACTCCCTTCCAGATTGACCGGGGGGAGCAGACGCCGCGCCTGGGGGAACCGTTCCCGTACCGCAAGAGCGCGGCCTTCCGGGCCGTCCACGCTCAGATGATGACCGCCGGGAACCCCGACCATCCGCAGTATGCCTGGGACGAACTCCCCCAACTCTACGGTACCCGCATCCTCCAGGACATCCTGGCCCGGTACGACTTTGACGACCTCTACCGCTATGACCCGGGCGAGGAGCCTCCCCGGGTCCGCATCGCCCG
Organism: Anaerolineae bacterium; assembly: GCA_034435875.1. Lineage (GTDB taxonomy): Bacteria > Chloroflexota > Anaerolineae > B4-G1 > DUEL01 > SpSt-77. Next base: position 7,899 of record DAOTWL010000351.1, on the reverse strand, counting down.
GGAGTTCCGAGAGCGGTTGCGGAAGGAACTGGAGCCCTGCGGCATCCAGTTAATCGGTGGGGGGATCAGTAACTTGTTGCCCGTCAGAGAAGAAGTCCTGAAAGAGCGCGTGCGGAACTGGCGGGCGGACTGGGTGCGTCGGATTCTGCTCCGGCAGGCCGAGGGGCAGCGAGAGCGGCTCTGGCGCATAGAGCAGGCCCGCGCCGAAGCGCAGGCTCACCTGATCCTGGCGCTGGGGGAGCAACTGGCGGAACTGGACCGCCCCGACACGCCGGTCACGCCGCAGAAAATCGTGGACCAGTTCCTGAAAATCCTGGAGGAGATGACTCAGCAGCCGATGATGCGGCGCTATCTGCCCCGCGAAACCTCGGAGGACCTGCGCCGTCTGGGGGCGGAAGCGGGAGGGAAGGAGGCATCATCATGACCCCCAAGTGGGCTCTCCGACACCTGAAGCGGGTACTGATTGTTGCCGTCCCGGTTGTCACTCTGGTGATCTTCCTGGGCATGCTACTGGCCCTCATTGCCCATAGAGGCAGGCCCACGAACACACTCCTCTTTGCCGCACTGAGCGTCGCGTATGCCCTCCCCTGTCTCATCGCCATCGTACTGGCAGCCCGAATCGCGGCGTCTTTCGTCAAAACGCTCTACAAGATTCGCACCCTCGGAGAGGCCGGGTCGTTTCTCTACCGTCTGCTCTTCGGGGTCTGGAAATTTGGACCGTACCTGCTGGTTAAAGAGGGCAAACTGGCAGCCGGAGAGAATTCTGTCCTGCACCAGGTAGGGGGCCCGGGGTACCTGGTCATCTACCACGATTCGGCGGTCATCACGGAACGGTGCGGGCGATTGGAACGGGTCCTGAGCGCCCATCTTCCCAAGCCGAAGAACTACCCGTACCTGGAACCGTTTGAGAAGGTCTGGGAAATCGTAGACCTCCGGCCCCAGCAGTGGACGTCCCCGGTCAAGGGGATGACCCGGGACGGCATCCCGGTCATCTGCGAGGCCGACATCCGCTTCAAGATAGACGACCGGCCCGACGGCGGGGCGCCGAAACCGCCAACAGAGGATGAGCCCTACCCGTTCACTCCCGAGGCGGTCTTCAAAGCGGCAACAGCCCGCTGGATTCGGGAGCCGGACTTCAAGGGACCCCCAATGGACTGGCGGGGGCGGGTGGTGGTAGGTTTCACCGAGGGGATTCTGCGCAACATTCTGGCGGAGTACTATCTGGACTGGCTGCTGGGCCCTACAGGGGATGAGATTGAACACCCCCGGGAGGTCATCCGTCGCCGTCTGGAGGAGCAGTTGCAGCAGGAGGCGCCGAAAGTCGGGGCGCGCATCCTGAGCGTCCAACTGGGGGAGATTAAGGTGGAGGACGAGCAAATCCCCACCCAGTGGATAGAGACCTGGCGGGCCGAATGGGAGAGCCAGGCAGCGGCAACCCGGGTGGAGGGAGAGGCGGAACTCCTGCGGATGGAGGCGGTGCGCGCCCGGGCCCAGGCGGAGATGCTCATCACTCTGATTCGGGAACTCCAGTCCGTTGCGGTCAGCGACGCCGAACTCCGCCCATACCTGCTGGCGGCCCGCCTGGCCGAGACCCTGCGTCTGATGTCCTACGACCCCTTTACCCGCGCATTTCTCCCCCCGGAGGCCATCCGCACTCTCCAACGGCTCCAGCAACTCCTGGGCGAGGAGCGGATGCTGACGGGTTAGGAATATCACACAAAGACACAGAGAACACAAAGATAACAAATCTTGGTGTCTCTGTGTCTCCGCGTGAGAAGGAGAGAGATGGCATACCGGATTTTATGGGCCATCCCGGCCAGTATGCTGTATACCGAAAGTAGCCGGAACTTCCCCGCCGTGCGGATGGTCGCGCTGGGATTGGAGTCCCTAAAAAGGGGGAATCTGGAAGAAGCAGAGCGGCTGCTGCAGGAAGCGCTGGAAGTCGCCCGTCGGGGGCATCATCCCATCGGCGAGGGGATGGCGGCGCTTTCTTTGAGCAACATCTATTGGGGGACAGGCCGCGCTCCGCTGGCCCTTGACCTGGCCCGCAGGGCTCGCGACGTCTTCAGCCAGCGGGCCGGCCCCGATCAACGTCACAACGAAGCCATCGCCACCTTTAACCTGGCCCTTGTCCACCATTTAACCGGCGACCCTTTCGTCGCCCTCAACGAATACCACAAGGCCTCGGAGTTACTGGATACGGCCCGTCACTATTGGGTGATGCACCATCAAAACGAACGGGTCTTTCAGTGTGATCAGTTAAAGGTATGGGTACAACACTTGATGGAAAGGCTAATCACCTCTGAGCCCCACGAGAGGAACCTCACCCTCTTTCTCCCCATTGGCCTGATGGATGGCTCTACGGCCACGTTGTGGGGGGAGCATGCCCGGGATACTTCTGTGCTGCTGGACGGGAGAACCCTCAAGGTGAGCCCTCTGCGAGACCCCCTGGTCCTGACCGTTGATTGCTGCGTCTTTCCCACTCCGCCGCAAGTGTGGCAGGAACTCCGACTGCCTTCTGTGCAGGCCGGAGACTACGTTCTCACCCTGCCCGGCGACCCACTACCGGGCGATCCGTTCTACATCGTGCAGGATAGCCAGATAACTCAATTTATCCGACAGGATGGGAAGGTCGTTTTTGAGAATCGGCCTCAAAGCGTCAGAATTATCGGCGGAATGGGACCAAAGACCTACCGCCCGATCGCCTTTTTAACCTGAGAGCTTGTCTGAAAAGTCGTTCGTAGTGAGGCGCGGAACGAAGGGGAGTGCCGTTTTGGACGCCACTCCGCTTCGCTTCGTGGCGGACTACGAACATCTCTGCCAATCTCGCAGTATTTTTCAGACAAGCTCTGAGAGAACTGACGGTATGGCATTCCCCCAACACGGGGATTCCCCAAAAACCCAACGGGACGCATTCGCGTTCTTCCGTGAGCATCCATGTTTATCCGTGTTCCAAAACCGGCAACCGTTATTGCACCCTAACCCCATCACCCACTGCGGGGATGAAGAAACCATCGCCGCCGCGCTGCGGGAAGGGGCCGCCCTGCTGGCTCCCATCACCGAGACGGCCCGGCTGGAGGCGGAGGTCCTCCTGGCCCACGTGACCGGGCTCACCCGGACGGCGCTCCTGGCCCAACCGGAGCGGCCCCTCACCGCCGATGAGCAGGCCCACTACCAGGACCTGCTGGCCCGCCGGAGGGCCGGTGTGCCTCTCCCCTACCTCACCGGGCGCGTGGAATTCTTCGGGCTGGAGTTCATCGTCACGCCGGAGGTCCTCATCCCCCGCCCGGAGACGGAGACGCTGGTGGAGCGGGCACTGGCACGAGACCCCCGAACCGTAGTGGACGGGGGGACCGGCAGCGGATGCGTGGCGGTTGCCCTGGCGGTCCGACTCCCCCGCGCCCGCGTCTATGCTACCGACCTCTCCCGCGCCGCGCTGCGCGTCGCAGCGATAAATGCCCACCGTCACGGTGTGGCCGACCGCATCCACTTCCTGCAGGCCGACCTGGCCTCCCCCATTCGGGGTCCGGTGGACCTGATGGTCAGCAACCCGCCCTATGTGGCTGAGGAGGAGTGGGCATCCCTGCCGGAGTCGGTACGGGAGCATGAGCCCCGGCTGGCGCTGGACGGCGGGCCCGGGGGGCTGAGGGTGATCCGGCGACTGCTGACCGACGCGGCCCGGCTGTTGCGCCCGGGCGGGGCCCTCCTGGCGGAAATCGGCGCCGCCCAGGGCCCCGCTGTGGCCGCCCTGGCCCGCGCGGCGTTCCCGAAGGCGCAGGTCCGGGTTCACCCCGACCTGGCCGGCCGGGACCGGATACTGGAGGTCATCCTGTGACAACCCGGGTGATTCGGGCAGAAGAACCCGATGCTGCAGAACAGGCCCTGACTGTGTGGCGGGCGGGCGGATTGGTCGCCATTCCGACCGATACGGTGTACGGCCTCTCCGCCCTCCCCACCGCTGCAGGGGCCCTGCGTCGCATATGGGGGATCAAGGGCCGGGACAATGGCGCATTCATCGCTCTGCTCCTGGCCGATCCCGAAGAACTCCCCCGTTTCGCCACCCTGCCGGAAGCCGTCCGGCCGCTGGCCGAGCGCTTCTGGCCCGGCCCGGTGACCCTGATGCTGCCGCGCACCGAGGCGGTACGGCCGGAAATCGGGGAGGGGCCCCGGGTCGGCGTTCGCGTGCCGGCCCTGCCACTGGCCCGGGCGCTCATCCGGGCCGCCGGGGGCGCGCTGGCGGTCACCAGTGCCAATCTACCGGGCCATCCGGCCGCCCGCAATGCTCAGGAAGTGCTGGCGCAACTGAATTCCAGAGTGGACCTGGTAATTGACGGTGGCTGGGTCTCTATCGGGTCCGCTTCTACGGTGGTGGATTGCACCCGATGGCCGCCCGCAGTGGTGCGGGAGGGCCCCATCTCCGAGGCGGACATTCGGGGGGCTCTGGGGTTGATCCGTCGGGAAGGTTCACGGTAACGGGGTTGTACACTGTGAAAAAACAGGCCAGCAGGACGATGTCTTTCACCGTACTACTGGCCTGTTTTTGATGCCCAATAACTCTACCGCCGGGAACCGCAGCCAGCGCAGGAAGCCGACGAACAGGAAGCACAGGAAGAGCCGCTGCCGGCAATGACCCCTTCGCTGCCGATGGCCGCAAACAGCGAAATCGCCCGCCGGGTCTCCTGGCTGCCGCAATACGGGCAGGCAATGGGCGCATCGGCGCTGGACATCGGCCGCAGCGCGTCAAAACGGCGCTGGCATTCCTGGCAGATATACTCGTACAGGGGCATCCCACACCTCGCCGGGGCGAATTTTACCCCCTCTGGCCCGAAAAGTCAAGCCTGGCGTGAGCGTCGGGAGAGGGGCGCAGCGAAAACTTTGCCCTGTGGGGAGGGCTCCCGGTACAACTGTTCCCGAATCGCTTGAATCTCCCGTCGGAGAGCGCCGTCTTCCTCCAGCAGGGTTGCAATCCGTTCACAGGCGTGCAGGACCGTCGTATGGTCCCGCCCGCCCAGCCACTGCCCGATCTGGGGGAGAGACGCGCCCGCTTCCTGCCGCAGCAGGTAGCAGGCTACCTGGCGCGGGCGAACAATGCCCTGGCGCCGACTGGAGCCTCTCAGTTCCTCCAGGTCCACGTTGTAGAAAGCCGCCACGGCCTGGAGAACGGATTCCGGGGAGACCGGGGGCCGGGTATGGGCTGCCATGTCTTCCAGCGCCTGTGCGGCCAGTTCGGGCGTCAGGGGCTGATGGGTTAACGTGGCCACCGCCACCACCCGATTCAGCGCCCCCTCCAGTTCCCGGATGTTGCTCTGGAACCGTTCGGCAATCAGGAGGCAAATCTCGTCGGGAACCGGGATGCCCAGTCCGGCCGCCTTCCAGCGCAGAATGGCGATGCGCGTCTCCAGGTCGGGGGGCTGGATGTCCACAATGAGCCCCCACTCAAAGCGGGAGCGCAGTCGCTCTTCCAGCGTGGCCATCGCCCGGGGGGGACGGTCGGAGGAGATGACAATCTGTGCCCCGTTGCCATGGAGCGCGTTAAAAGTGTGGAAGAACTCTTCCTGCGTGGATTCCTTTCCGGCGATGAACTGGACGTCATCCACCAGCAGAACATCCACCGTGCGGTAGACTTCCCGGAACGCGTCGGTGGTCTGATGACGGATGGCCTCAATCAGGTCGTTGGTGAAGGTCTCGGCGGATACGTAGAGGGTCTGCAGGCCGCTGGCCCGGCAGATATGGCCGATCGCATGCAGAAGATGGGTCTTCCCCAGGCCGACGCCCCCATGGATGAAGAGCGGGTTGAAGGCGCGTGCCGGCCGCTCTGCCACCGCCATACAGGCCGCGTGGGCCAGCCGGTTGCCCGGCCCGACGATGAACGAGTCAAAGGTGTAGCGGGGATTCAGGGCCCCGTTGGGTCGCTCCCTTTCGCGAGGAGACTCCCCGGTCTTTCCGGCCAGCAACGGGAGCATGGGAACTGTCTCTGGCTCCTCTCGCTGGCCTTCCCAGACGACAAACCGTACCGAGGCCGTCCGCCCGGTGAGGCGAGTGAGGACGCGCGCCACAACGGGCCGGAGCCGGCCCTCCAGCCAGTCGCGCGCGTACGTGTTGGCGACGCCGATGACGAAGACGCCGTCCTCGCAGGCCACCAGGCGAGAGTTTCGCAGCCAGGTCTCAAAGGTGGCGCGCGTCAGTTCCAGTTGGAGTTCACCTAAAGCTGCCTGCCAGATACGGTTGGCATCCATATTGAGCCGTTCAGACGAGATGGGCCACCGGGAGACATCCCCCGCCCGGTCATTGGACTCATCCGTACAACACAAAAAGGGCACCCGATGCGCGGTGAAACCGGTGATGGATCAGGACGGACGGGGGTCGCAGAGAGCGTGCTTCTTCGGGCGATGAGGTCGGGGACGATGGAATGCCCAAGGCTGGGATTCGCCCTGATTGTACCAAAAAGCCTCCGACGGGCAACCCGTAGCACCTGTCGCTACCTTAAAACCTTCTCAGATTTAAGGTTCCGGCGCCGATGAAGGCCTCCGGCTCCGAGAGCCGCGCTGTACTCCCAGGAATGGGGATTGTTCGGGGCATTGGGGATATATGTGGGGATACCAATTGGAAAACGGGGTGGAAGGAAATATTGCGGCAAAGCCGGCCGTTTGCGCGCGGTGTGCAAAAACGACCGGCAGCCGTCCATTGCCCGCTGCCGGTCGCCTTTCCGAAAAACGGGGGACTCTACCCAGGGGTCGGCCGGGTCTTATCCCACGATGATTTCCCCCCCGTCCACCGGGATCACCGCACCGCTGATCCAGGTGACGGACGGGTCGGCCAGGGCAACCAGAACAGCCGCCACATCCTCAGGAGTGGTCAGCCGCCGACCGGGGTTGCGCCGGAGGGCTTCCTGGGCCCACCCTTCGTGGCCGGGGATGGCCCGCAAAGCGGGGGTGTCGGCTACACCAGGGCGCAGACAGTTGACCGCAATCCCGAGCGGGCCGAGTTCCAGGGCCAGTTGCCGCGCATGGCTCTCCAGCGCCGCCTTGGCCGCCGAGACCGCGCCGTAGGGCACGACCACCCGCTCGGCGCCCGCGCTGGAGAGGGCATACACCCGACTCCCCCGCTGCAGCAGATTGCGCCGGACCAGCCCCTGCACCCAGTAGACCAGACTGTGGGCCATGACCCGCAGGGTCATATCCATCTGCTCTTCGGTGATGGCGTCCTCCGGATTCTCGGCGATAAAGGGACGGAGGGAGCCGAAGGCCAGGGAGTGAAGGACAAAGTGGATGCTCTTCTCCGGGTCCTGTGAAAGCACCTCCTGGATGCGGTCCAGGACCTGCTCTCGCTTTCGGGCATCGGCCGCGTTGGTGTTGAAGAAAACGGCCCGCCGTCCTGCCGCTTCAATATCGGCGACGACCTGCTGGACCCGGTCCAGCGTCGCCCGGGTATCCAGATGAACACCGAAGATATTCATTCCCGCGTTGGCCAGAGCGCGAGCCGTCGCGGCGCCAAACCCGCTGGAGGCGCCCAGGATAAGCGCCCAGCGCCCCACCAGTTCGTTCCTGCCCATTGTGACCTCCTCCGAAAGATAGGGATGCATAAATAATAACACCGATGCCCCTCAGAAGCAACAACCATCCGGGCATTCCGGTAGCGTGCTGTCGCTTCGTGGCTGAGGGTGAGCCTGTTTGTCTTCTTTCTCCATCGCGTATATCATGAGCGCCGATAATGCATCGCCAAGAGAGCGTTTGGGTGAGGGAGAGGTTATGGCGCCTCATTGCCCCTCACCTCCCTTGATTTCCCCCTCCGGTAGCACTGCATTGAATCGTGGTAAGGCGTAGGGCGGGCTTTCCGCCCGCCATATTTGGGGACAGCCTGGAAAGGCTGTCCCACATCTGGGGGTTCTTGCACCGGTTA
>DAOTWL010000350.1:0-9586 GCA_034435875.1 Anaerolineae bacterium | reverse complement strand
GCCTCACCCCTCCCCCGGCGGCTCACCTCACCCCCGGCCCCGCTCCCGAACTCCGTTCGGGAGCGGGGAGGGGGCCGGGGGGTGGGGTGAGGCCCCACCCCCAGCGGCTTCGCCGCTACCCCCTCCCCTCTCCTGACCGAAGGTCAGGAGAGGGGAGGGGGTCAGGGGGAGGGGGGAGGAGTCTGCGCTACGTGGTCGGAGGAGCACAAGGAGTGCGTTTCTGCTCAACCTTCTGCTGGCCCTGGCCTGGGTCGCGCTGACCGGACGGTTCAACCTGGTCAACTTCGCCTTCGGCTTCGCGCTGGGCTACGGGGCCCTCTGGCGGGCCCAGCGGGTGCTGGGGCCCTCGTCCTACTTCGGCAAGGCGCGCCGGTTCCTGGGGTTCGTTCTCTTCTTCCTCTGGGAGGTTATCCGGGCAAACCTGCATGTGGCCTACATCGTCCTCAATCCGCGCTACCGGCTGCGCCCCGGCGTCGTCGCCGTCCCGCTGGACGCGCGGAGCGACGCGGAGATCACCCTGCTGGCCAACCTCATCACCCTGACGCCCGGCTCCCTGAGCATAGACGTCTCGGCCGACCGAAAGGTCCTGTACATCCGCACAATGGACATGGGGGAGGACCCGGCCCGCTTCCGGCGGGGGATCAAGGAAGGATTTGAGCGGCGGCTGCTGGAGGTGATGCGATGAGTCTGGTGGACCTGATTCTGTTTGCGGTGCTGCCGGCGATGAGCCTGGCGATGGTGCTGGCCTTCGTCCGCCTGGTGCGAGGGCCCACCCTGCCCGACCGGGTCGTTGCGCTGGGCCTGATCGGGACGCTGGGGATGGGGATGATCGCCGTCTACGCGATGGCCCGGGACCTGCCCGTGCTGGTGGATGTCGCCATTGTCCTGGCGCTCCTCTCGTTTCTGGGGACGGTCGCGTTTGCGCGCTATCTGGAACGGAGGGTCGGGCCGTGAGAGAGGTCATCAGCGGCGCGCTGGTCCTGGTCGGGGCGCTGTTTGCCCTGGTGGCGGGCGTAGGGATCCTGCGCATGCCCGACCTCTACACCCGGATGTCCGCCACGACGAAAGTCGCCACCCTGGGCGTCGGCTCCACCCTGCTGGCGGTGGCGGTCTACTGCGGCGAGTTGGGCGTCGCCACCCGGGCCCTGGCAGCGGTCGCCTTCGTCTTTCTGACGGCGCCGGTGGCGGCCCATATGATCGGCCGCGCGTCCTACTTCGTCGGCGTGCCGATGTGCCCGGAGACGGCGATAGACGAACTGCGCGGCCACTACGACCTGCGTACCCACGAACTGGAGTCGGTCTGCTTTCCCGAACTGGAACTGCAACTGCCGGGCCTGCAGGTGGGGCGGTTACAGATTCCCGACGGAGCCGCCGTCGCCGGGCGGACGCTGGCGGAGACGGAACTGCGCCAGCAGTACGGCGTGACTGTGCTGGCGGTCTGCCGGGGCACGTTCTCCATTCCCAACCCGGATGGCGACGTGCGGCTCCTGCCCGGCGACGAGTTGATCCTCATCGGCCCGCCGGAGCAGTTGGACGACGCGGCGGAGGCCCTGAAGTAGATTTCTGACAAGGAGGAGTGAGGTGGAAGCGAACGTCAGACTGGGGCGCATTCTGGGGATTCCGGTGGGGTTGCACGTCAGTTGGTTCCTGATCTTCGGACTGGTGACGTGGTCCCTGGCCGTGGGGTATTTCCCGGTGGAGTATCCGTCCCTGCCCCGCGCCGCTTACTGGGGGCTGGGCGCCCTGACCAGCCTTCTCTTCTTCGGCTCGGTCCTGGCCCATGAACTGAGCCATTCCGTCGTGGCGATTCGGAACCGGATTCCCGTCCAGGGCATCACCCTCTTCATCTTCGGCGGCGTGGCGCAGATCGGCCGGGAGCCGCAGGACGCCGGGACCGAGTTCCGCGTCGCCGTTGCCGGGCCGCTGGCCAGTTTCGCGATGGCCGGGCTCTTTGCCGGTCTCTGGTGGCTGGACCGGGCCATTCCTTACCTGGCCGCGCCCAGCATCTGGCTGATGCGCATCAACCTGATGCTGGGCCTCTTCAACCTGATCCCCGGTTTCCCGCTGGACGGTGGACGGGTGCTACGCGCGATCGTGTGGCATTTCACCGGCAGTTTCTACCGCGCCACTCAAATCGCGGCGTTCACGGGCCAACTGGTGGCCTTCGGCTTCATCGGCGTGGGCCTGCTGACGATGCTGGCCGGGAACTGGATCAACGGCCTCTGGCTGGCCTTCATCGGCTGGTTCCTGCAGAACGCCGCCGCCGCCAGTTACGCGCAGACCAGCATGCAGAAGGCCCTGCGGGGTGTCACGGTGGAGCAGGTCATGGCCCGGGATTGCCCGTTGGTCCCGGCCACCCTCTCCCTGCGGGACCTGGTGGACGGCTACATCCTGGCCGGCGGGCGGCGCTGCTTCTTCGTGACCGAGGAGGACCACCTGCGCGGCATCCTGACCCTGGCCGACGTTGCCCGGGTGCCCCAGGAGTCCTGGAGCGGGACCCTCCTCACCCAGGTGGTCGTGCCCTGGGAGCGGACCATCCGGGTAGCGCCGACCATGCCGCTGCTGGACGCCCTGCGGATGATGGACGACGCCGGGGTGAACCAGATACCGGTCGTCCTGGGGGACGAACTGGTGGGGATGCTCTCCCGCGAGCAGGTGCTCCGCTACATCCGCACCCGCGCGGAACTGGGATTGTAGGATAACTGCTTGCAGTTGTCCGGCTGCCGGAGAAGACATGGACCCGCAATTCCAGTTTCTGCTGGCTCTTGCCATCATCATCTTCGCTGCCAAGACTTCCGGCTACCTGAGTGTCCGCCTGGGACAGCCGGCAGTAGTGGGGGAGTTGCTGGTCGGGATCATCCTGGGCCCGACCGTCCTCAATATGCTCCACTGGCCTCTCTTTGCCGGTGGTCATCTGGGGGAGATGTTCCGCTATCTGGCCCACCTGGGCGTCCTCTTCCTGATGTTCATCGCTGGCCTGGAGGTGGACATGGAGGCGATGCGACGGGCGGGACGGCCCGCGATATGGGTCGGCGTTCTGGGTGTCCTCTTTCCCATTGCCCTGGGGTTGGGCGTCTCGCTCCTCTTCGGATTCAACCTGCTGGAGGGGATGTTCATCGGCCTGATGCTGGCGGCGACCAGTGTGAGCATCTCCGCGCAGACGATGATAGAACTGGGCATCCTGAGCAGCCAGGTGGGCGTGGCGCTTCTGGGGGCCGCCGTCGTGGACGACATCTTGGTCATCTTGCTGGTCTCCGTCGCCAGTGCGCTGACCGGCGGAGGGAACAACTTCTGGCAAATCCTTTGGGTCCTGGTGCGAATGCTCCTCTTTCTGGCCCTCGCCATCTGGGTAGGGACGCGCATCATCCCGCGTCTGCCGGCCCGGGTGGAGCGGCTCCCCATCAGCGAGGGGGTGATGGCTCTGGTGGTGGTCACGGTACTGTTTTTCGCCTGGGCGGCGGAGGCGCTGGGGGGCATCGCGGCTATCACCGGTGCCTTTCTGGTCGGCCTGGCCTTCGCCCGCTCGCCGCTCCACCTGTACATCCGGGACCGGATGCACGTCCTGACCTACGCGTGGGTGATGCCCATCTTCTTTGTCAACATCGGCCTGGAGGCGGACGCGCGGGCCATCGGCGTAGAAGGCATCGGTTACGCCCTGGCGCTCATCGGAGCGGCCATGCTCTCCAAAGTGATTGGCTGCGGACTGGGCGGACTGGCTGGTGGGTTCCCCTTTATGGATGCCCTTCGCCTGGGGGTGGGGATGATGTCCCGGGGCGAAGTGGGCCTGATTGTGGCGACCGTAGGGTTGGAGATCGGTTTGATCACCCGGCAAATCTTTGCGAACGTGGTTCTGGTGGTGCTGACGACGACTCTGGTGACGCCCATCCTGCTGCGGGCCCTGTACCGGAAGCCGCAGCGAACGTAGCGCAGGCCGCCAGGCCTGCAGATGACCCTCTGCTCAGGAGGCATACCAATGGCCTATCTGGTCGTTCTGGTGCTGGACAACCCCAATCAGTGTCCCGATATCCTTCAGGCGTGGGACGCAGCGGGAGTTTCCGGCACGACGATTCTGGAGAGCACCGGCATGGCGCGCATGCAGAAAGCCATCTGGGATGACCTGCCGCTGGTCCCATCCGTGCGGGACCTGCTGGGCGCGCGGGAACTTCACCATCGCACTATCTTCACCGTGGTCCAGGACGAGGAGGCAGTGGACCGGGTCATCGCAGCGACCCAGGAAATTACTGGCGATCTGAATACCCATCACACGGGGATTCTCTTTGTCGTGCCGGTGGTCCGCGTTCTGGGGCTGGAGCGGAAATAGAATTTGACAAAAAGGCCAGATTGCGGTATACTTATCGGCAGTTATGATTTGACCCCATGGATGGGTGTGGTATAATTTTTCCGCCGGCGTAGCTCAATCGGCAGAGCATCCGCCTTGTAAGCGGAAGTGTGCGGGTTCAAGTCCCGCCGTCGGCTTGATGGGTCGGTGTCCCGAGCGGCAAAGGGGGCGGACTGTAAATCCGCTGGCTCAGCCTTCGCAGGTTCGAGTCCTGCCCGGCCCACTGTGGGCCCACGTAGCTCAATCGGCAGAGCACACCCTTGGTAAGGGTGTGGTTATGGGTTCAATTCCCATCGTGGGCTCCTGGCAGTTGACTCTGATCTTTAGGGATTCCTATGGCAAAGAAGGGAAAGGCGATTCGGTTGACGATTACTCTGGCCTGTACAGAGTGCAAAGAGCAGAATTACACCACCGAGAAGAATCGGCGGAACGATCCATCGCGGCTGGAACTGCGTAAGTTCTGCCCGCGCTGCCGCAAACACACGCTCCATCGGGAGACCAAGTAGGGGCAGGGCTTGCCCCTGCCCCTGTCAGGCGACCGCAAACGTCGCCCTACGCAACCGCAGGGGGTTAGCTCAATAAGGCAGAGCAGCGGTCTCCAAAACCGCAGGCTGCGGGTTCAAGTCCCGCACCCCCTGCCTGTCAATTTTCAAGACACCGCCCACCCCGGCGGTGTCTTGAAATGTTAGGTAGATCTCATTGCGAGGGACGGTTTGTCGTGAAAAAAGAAAACGCGCTGGTCCGCTATTTCCGGGAAACTCGGGTGGAGGTCAAACGGGTCCGCTGGCCTACCCGGGAAGAAACCTTGCGGCTGACCCGGATTGTCCTGGCAGTCACCGTCAGCATGGGAATTTTCCTCTGGCTGATGGACCTGCTCTTCTCCTGGTGGCTGCGGGGCATCATAGAGAGCGACCCCTGGCGGATCGCGATGGGTGTGGCTGTCCTGGTGGCCGGGATTGTCGTCGGGATCATCCTGGGACGGCAGCAGGGGTAGCGGTGGTGGAAAGGTAAAGAGGGATGGACCCGAAAGACCGCCTGGAGATTCTGGAACAGGACGCGGAGGAGCCGGAGGAGACGGAAATCCTGAGGCCTGCCAGGTCTTCAAGACCGCGCAGGGCTCCTGTGCCGTCCGCGCCAGATGAGGACGCTCCGGATGCATCCGTCGGTGCCGGCCGGACGGGCACCCTGTCCGACCCGAACGCCGAGCCGACGGACGAGCGGGCCTGGTATGTGATTCACTGCTACTCCGGCTACGAGAACAAGGTCAAGCACAACCTGGAGCAGCGCATTGAGACGATGCGCATGCAGGATAAAATCTTCCAGGTGGTCGTCCCAACTGAGGAAGAGATTGAGGTCAAGGATGGCAAGCGGCGCACCGTGGAACGCCGGGTGTTTCCCGGGTACGTCCTGGTGCAGATGATCCTGGACGATGAGTCCTGGTCGGTGGTCCGCAATACTCCCGGGGTGACCGGTTTCGTGGGGATGGGCAACCGTCCGACGCCGCTGCGCCCGGAAGAGGTGCAGGCGATTATGAAGCGGATGGAGGCTGAGGCGCCCCGGGTCAAAGTGACCTACAAGGCCGGCCAGAAGGTGCGCATCATAGATGGCCCCTTCCGCGATTTCATCGGCGTGGTGGATACGATTGATGAGGAGCGGACCAAGGTGCGGGTTCTGGTCTCCTTCTTCGGGCGGGATACGCCGATAGAACTGGACTTTCTGCAAGTGGAGCGGGTGTAGCAGATTGCAGATTGCAGATTGCAGATTGGATGGGAGAGCGCGATGAAGAAAATCAAAGCCGTCGTCAAATTGCAGATTGAGGCCGGGAAGGCGAACCCGGCTCCGCCCGTGGGGCCGGCGCTGGCCCAGCATGGCATCAACCTGATGCAGTTCTGTAAAGAATACAATGCCCGCACCGCGTCTATGGCGGGCAACATCATCCCGGCGGAAGTCACCATTTATCAGGACGGGTCCTTCACCTTCGTGCTGAAGACGCCGCCCACGCCGGACCTGCTCCGTAAGGCCGCCGGAGTGGAGAAGGGCTCCTCGGAGCCGAACCGCAGCAAAGCGGGGCGCATCACCCGCGCCCAGTTGCGGGAAATCGCCCAGATGAAGATGCGGGACCTCAACGCCGTGGACCTGGAGGGCGCGATGCGCCAGATTGAGGGGACGGCGCGCAGTATGGGAATTGAGATCGTGGATTAACCGGCCCGGTGGGAGGGCAATGCCCGTTATTCACCACAAGGAGGGAAGATGCCAGAGAGAGGAAAGAAGTACCTGGAAGCCCTGAAGAAGGTGGACCGCAATCGTCTCTATTCGCCGCAGGAAGCGGTCCAACTGGTCAAAGAGACCGCGTACGCAAACTTTGACGCCTCGGTGGATGTTCACATTCGGCTGGGGGTGGACCCCCGCCATGCCGACCAGCAGGTGCGGGGGGTGGTGCTGCTCCCGCACGGCCTGGGCAAGACGGTGCGGGTGCTGGTCTTCGCGGCCGGTGACGCCGCCCGGATTGCCGAGGCCGCCGGTGCGGATTACGTCATCTCTGACGACGAAGGGATCAAGAAGATTCAGGACGGCTGGACGGATTTTGACGTCGCCATCGCGGTGCCGGATATGATGGGGAAGGTGGGCCGCCTGGGCCGCATCCTGGGCCCGCGCGGGCTGATGCCCAACCCGAAGACCGGTACGGTGGTGCCCCCGGAGGATCTGCCCCGGGTGATCGCCGAGGCGAAAGCCGGCCGCGCCGAGTTCCGCGTGGATAAGACCGCCAACCTGCACATCCCGATTGGCCGCGTCAGTTTCTCCAATCAGAAGTTGCTGGAAAACCTGGCCGCCGCAATGGACGCGGTCAAAAAGGCCCGGCCCACCGCCGCCAAGGGCACCTACATCCGCAAGGTCACCCTGGCGTCCTCTATGGGGCCGGGGATCAAGGTGGACCCGGTAGCGGCGCAGGCGCTGGAGATGGCGTAGGAGCAGATTGCAGGTTGCAGATTGCAAATCGCAGAACGCCATTCGCGATAAGCGATTCGCGATAAGCGATAAACGATAAACGAACAAGGCCGAAGACAGCAGGCGCGCCGACGGGCGCTGAAAGTTGCCTGCCGAGGCTGGAGAGAGGGTCCGTTCCCTCATTGGGCGATGGTTTTCCATGCCCGGTGAGGCAGACTCCCCCGCGTCGGCTGGCGCGGGGGTTTCTTTTTAGCGGGAAGACGTGAAACGTGAAGCGTGAACCGTGAACGGAAGGAGGTGATGTCGGGTGGCCATAACCAGAGCGAAGAAAGAGGAACGGGTAGAGCAGTACCTGGAGCGTCTGCAGAAGAGCCAGGGGCTCATCCTGACCGACTACCGGGGCCTGCGGGTGTCGGAGGTGGAGGAACTGCGTCGGTCGCTGCGGGGCGCCGGGGCGACGTATCAGGTGGTCAAGAACCGCCTGCTCCTCCTGGCCCTGCAGCAGATGGGGCTGATGATGCCGCAGGAATGGCTGGAAGGCCCGGTGGCCGTGGCGTTCTGCCACGGCGAGGTGCCGGCCGCCGCGAAGGTGGTCCAGGACTTCGCCAAAGGGCGGGAGAAGTTTGCCGTCAAGGGCGGCCTTCTGGGCAACGCACCTATCACGGCCGCGCAGGTCAATGCCCTCGCCAATCTCCCGCCACGGGAGGTCATCCTGGCCCAGGTCCTGGGCGCGGTGAACGCTCCGGCCTCGCAGGTGGTCGGGGTTGTCGCCAGCGGAATCCGGCAGGTGCTCAACGTGCTGCAGGCGTATGTGGATAAACTGGAGGGGAAGACGGCCCCCCAGGCAGCGTGAAACGTGAAACGTGAAACGTGAAACGTGAGATGTGAAAGGTGAAGGAGGTAAAGAATGGCCGATTTGCAGAAACTGGTGGAAGAGATCAGTCAATTGACGCTTCTGGAAGCCGCTGAGTTGGTGAAGATGCTGGAGGCGAAACTGGGCGTGACGGCCGCCGCTCCGGTAGCGGTCGCTGCGATGCCTATCCCAGCGGCGGCTGCTCCCGCCGAACCGGTGGAGGAGAAGACCGAGTTCACCGTCGTGCTCAAGGAGGTCGGCGAGAAGAAGATTGAGGTCATCAAGGTGGTGCGGAAACTGACCAACCTGGGCCTCAAGGAAGCCAAAGACCTGGTGGAGAGCGCGCCGGCGACGGTGCTGGAATCTGTCCCCAAGGAAGCGGCGGAGAGCGCCAAGGCGGAACTGGAAGCGGTCGGCGCCAAAGTGGAAATCAAGTAGCGTCAGACGCAAAAGACACCCGAGGCGCGAGAAGGCCTGCCGGGCTTGGAGGGCCCGGCAGGCCTTGTCTTCATTTATTCCCTCGCCGGATACCACTTCTGGAACCAGGCGGTAAAGGCGAAGGCTGGAACCAGGAGCAGATGGCGCACGATGACCCATAGCAACGCCTGCTCCGGCCGTGCGTGCCCCGCCAGCGCCAGGACCGCCATCAACAGATAGACCCACCCCCACGCGGTGGTGATGATGGCGTTGGTGCGAATAAAGACGGGGAGGTTCCAGAGGGCCGGCGGATAAGACCATTTGGAGTACTCAGCGGTCAGTGGGCGCGTGGCCGCCAGCGTCCCCAGCCAGATGCCTGCCAGCACCAAATACCCCAGCACATCCTTGTAGTCGGTGAAGAGCCGACTCCCCAGGAGCGTTGCCAGTCCTGCCAGCGCGAAGTAGAGCGGCGTCCCCGTTTCCATCCAGGTGGGGCGGGCGAAGAGCCGCCGGTACCCCCAGATCAGCGCCCCCAGCAGAAACGGCACCCCCAGGCTGACCCAGGGGCTCACCCCAGGGATGTCCGCCGTCGCCCAGTGGACGATCCAGGGAACAAAGGCCACCGTCAGCCAGGCCATGCCGGGCAGACGAAGGGGGCCGCGTTGAATGGTCTCTTCTACGGGCGGCATGGCGGCGGGCGGGGGTGGCGCTTTGGGCCCCTCTGGCCCGGAGAAGAGGCTTCCCAGGCGCAGAAGCAGACCGAAATCCCCCTCCACCCGATACATCCCCTTCACGTAGGCGGCCTGTCCGCTCAGTTCGTTTCGGGCAATCTTCAGCCACACGTCCGCCGAAGTGCGGATGGTCATTGTGGGCTGGGAGACGGTCCCTTCATGGGCCGTGCAGCGGCCGTCCCGGATGCGCAGGACGTAGTTCCCCGGCTCGTCTCCGGTGACGACGAACTGGATGTCGGCCCGAAGGTCTCCGGCCGCCGCGGGGTTGAAGACCGTTGCCATGCCCAGGATGGCCTCCCG
>DAOTWL010000349.1:0-4777 GCA_034435875.1 Anaerolineae bacterium | reverse complement strand
TTTTGAGGGCGGCGGCGAAGCCGCCGCCCTCAAAACCCCACCTTTATCAACACGGAGGTTGAAATGGAGCACCGCGAAGGGACATTCTCGGGATATGGCGGATTGCCGCTGTATTACCAGTGCTGGCGGCCCGAAGGGGAGCCCCGGGCCGTGCTGGTCATCGTCCACGGCTTCGGCGAGCACAGTGGCCGCTACATGAACGTGGTCAACCACCTGGTGCCCAAAGGGTACGCCGTCTGCGCGCTGGACCACCGGGGGCATGGGCGTTCTCCCGGACCGCGCGGCCACATTAACTCCTGGGAGGAGTTCCGGGAGGACGTGCGGGCCTTTATCCAGATGGTCACCGCCCAGGAACCGGGCCGTCCCCTCTTCCTGATGGGCCACAGTATGGGCGGCCTTATCGTCCTGGAGTACGCGCTCCATTATCCAGAGGGGCTGAAAGGGGTGGTTGCCTCCGGCCCCGCCCTGGCCCAGGTCGGCGTCTCGCCGGTCCTGATGACCCTGGCGCGCGTCCTCTCCCGCATCTGGCCGCGATTCTCTATGAACACCGGCCTGGATGCGATCGCTATCTCGCGGGACCCGGAGGTCGTGGCGGCCTATCAGGCGGACCCGCTGGTCCACAGCATCGGGACGGCTCGTCTGGGGACGGAGATGGGCCGGGCAATGCTCTGGACCCACGAGCACGCGCGGGAATGGCGGTTGCCCCTGCTGGTCCTCCACGGCAGCGCCGACCGCCTGGTGCCTCCGGAGGGAAGCCGCCGGTTCTTTGAGAACGTGCCCATCGCGGATAAAGAGCGCATAGAGTACGAGGGTGGGTACCACGAACCCCACAACGATACCCACCGGGCCCAGGTCCTGGCCGACCTGGAGCGCTGGCTGGAGCGTCACATCCCGTAATGCAAGATTTATCTTGCAAATTATGGTCAGACGGCAAACCCCTCGCCCCCCGATTCCGCTGTACGTCTGGGCCCTGGCGCTGCTGGTGCTGGCGCTGGCGGCGGTCGCCTGCGGGCTGTGGGCCCTCTACTTCTGGCGCCTCCAGGGGCCGCCGGGAGGGCCCAGCCCGACCCCCATCATCTGGACGGCCACCCCGATGCCCCCGCTGCCCCCCTCCCCCACGCCGACAGAGATTCCCGTTCCCACTCCGACAGCCTCGCCGGAGATCGCCATCGGCCGGTACGTGCGGGTGAGCGGGACGGAGGGGGCAGGCGTCAGCCTGCGGCAGGACCCGGACGTCAACAGCCCGCGCCTGAGCATCGGACAGGAAGGGGAGGTTTTCATTGTGGTCAACGGTCCCCGCACGGCCGGCGGCTACACCTGGTGGCAGGTGCGGGACCCGGCTAACGAGGCCCGACAGGGGTGGGCCGTCGCTAACTACCTCCAGCCGATAGAACGACCGTAGGAGCATCATGGCCATCGTTCTACTACTGGGCATCCTGATCGGCGCAGTGGTCAATCGTTTGGGGAGCGACCTGCCGGCCCGGCGGCGCCCCCGTCTTCCCGAATGCCCCTACTGCGGCCGCCGTCGCCCCTGGTACCAGTGGGTCTCGCTGCCCGCGTTCCTGGTCCACCGCCAGCACTGTCCCTCTTGCGGTGCCCTCATCTCCATCCGTCACCCGCTGGTGGAACTGGGGCTGGCCTTCCTGTTCGGTTTCCTTTACTGGCGGTACGGGCTGACGGCCCGGTTCGTCTTTTTCGCTCTCTACACCACCATCTTTATGCTCATCGCCGTCACCGACATAGAACGGCGGCTGATCCTGAACGTGGTCACCATCCCCGCTATGGCGCTGGCGATTGTGGGGTCGTTCTTCACCGGACCCATCGGCTGGAAAAGTGCCCTGCTGGGCGGCGTGGCCGGTTACATCATCCTGATGGCCATCGTCCTTCTGGGCCACTGGCTGGTGGGGCCAGGGGCCATGGGAGGCGGAGACGTCAAACTGGCCGCCTTCATCGGCCTGGTGACCGGCTTCCCGATGGTCATCGTGGCGCTGCTGCTGGCAATTCTGAGCGGCGGAATGGTCAGCCTCTTCCTGCTCCTGGCGCGCCTCCGGTCGCTCCGGGACCCGATTCCCTACGGCCCATTCCTGATCGTCGGAGGATGGGCGACAATGATCTGGGGGATGGAGATCATCCGCTGGTTTTTCCGATAGAGGAGGTGTCCCATGCGTATCATCGTTCTGGGCGGTTGCGGCGACATGGGGAGTTACGTCGTCCGTGACCTTATCGCATTCTCCGACGCCGAAGTCGTCATTGCCGACTACCGGCTGGAGCGGGCGCAGCAGATGGCCGCCGAACTGGGGGACCGCGCTCAGGCTGTCTTCGTGGACGCCGAGGACGCCGACATGCTGGTCCGGGTGCTGGAAGGTGCCGATGCCGCCGTCGGGTGCATCGGCCCCTTCTACTACTTCGCCCCCAAACTGACCCGGGCCGCCATCCGGGCCCGCGTCCCCTACGTGGACATCTGCGACGACTGGGGGCCGATAGACGAATTGCGGGGCATGGACTCCCAGGCGAAGGAGGCCGGTGTCACCGTCATCAACGGCCTGGGGTGGACACCGGGGATCACCAACCTGATGGCGAAGAAGGGCGCGGCCCAACTGGACGAGGTGGATGAAGTCCGCATCTACTGGGGCGGCGGCGCGGCGGATTCGGAGGGACTGGCCGTCGTCATGCACGTCTTCTACGCCATCACCGGTGAGGTACCCACCTTTCGCGACGGGCAGCGGGTAATGGTCCCGGCGGGCAGCGAGAAGGAATGGGTGGAGTTTCCGGCCCCGCTGGGTCGGGTGGAAGTGTACCATTGCGGGCATCCGGAGCCGCTGACCATCCCCCGAACCATCCCGGCCCGCACGGTCTTTCTGAAGGGCGGGCTGACCCCGCGATGGAACAACTCCCTGGGCACCCTTCTGGTCCGACTGGGCCTCAGCCGGAGCCACCGCTCCATCGTCCGCACGTCCCGGCTGATCCACCGCCTGGAGGGCCTCATCGGCGCGGGGGGTGTCCCCTTCTCCGGGGCCCGGGTGGACGTGGTGGGCCGGAAGGGTGGGGAGCCGCAGACCGTCCGCTACGCTACAGTGGACAAAATGGGCCGTCTGACCGGCATCCCGGCGGCGATTGGGGCGGTGATGCTGGCCCGGCGGGAAGTGGATACGCCCGGAGTCTTCGCTCCGGAGGAAGTGTTGGAGCCGGACCCCTTCTTCGCCCAACTGGAAAAACGGGGCATCCGGATTCAGGAATCACGTTTCACGGACTATGCGGGACCGCCGTTCCGTAGATGAACTCTCCATAGAAGAACTGGAGGAAATGCTCCGCATCCGCAAGGCCCAGGCGCGGCTGGAGCGTCTGCGGAAGGCGAAGGGGCCTCTGGCCCCGCGCGACCCGCTGGCCCTGGAGCGGCCGGAGGCGGAAATGGGGCCTCCCCCCCTTCCGGATGAACATCTCCGCTACGCCGATGAGGGCGCCAGCGCGGGATTTCGGGCCCGTCCGGTGGACGAGGAGTCCCCGCGCCGCCGGCCTCGTCCTGCCCGACGAATCCGCTGGGGGTGGGTGCGGGACCAGGCGCTGCTCATCCTGGAAATCCTGGCCCTGGTGGGCCTCATCGCGGTCCTGATCAGCACGCTGGATACGCTTCAGGAGTTGAACCGTCAGGCCCGGGCCGTTCAGGCGGAGCAGGTGCCCCCGCCCACGCCGACGCCCCTGATTCAGGTCGTCGTACTGCCCGGCGGTCACAGCCCCCCGGATGCCCGGGGGTACTCGGAGCCCGCGCCGGTCCCGGCCCATCTGCGCCATCTGGTGGAAGCCATCACCCCTCTCCCCGCGCCGACTCCCGGGCCAGAGCAGGCCATCCGCATCCGGATCCCCTCCATCGGCGTGGACGCGCCAGTGGTGGAGGGGGACGACTGGGAAAGTTTAAAGCGGGGGGCCGGTCACCACATCGGTTCGGCCAATCCCGGGGAGCGGGGCAACTGCATCATCTCCGCCCACAACGACATCTACGGGGAAATTTTCCGCGACCTGCCCGACGTCCGGGTGGGGGATGTCGTGGAGGTCTATACCGCCAGCCAGGTCTACCGGTATCGGGTGACCCAGACCCGCATCGTGGAACCCACCGATGTCAGTGTGATGTACCCGACCAGCAGCCCGGTGCTCACCCTCATCTCCTGCTATCCCTACGGGGTGGACACCCACCGGATTGTGGTGATTGCCGAATTGGAGCCGTAGAGGTATAATACATGCGCATGCGCGTAACTACCTACGCCAGGGGCTAAAAGCCCAATGGTGCGAACATTTGCCCCCACCCCCCGTTATCCCCCCTCCCCCATCGCTGCGCTTGGGGGAGGGGCCGGGGGAGGGGTGAGGCCAGCGCGCCGAAAAAGCGAAAGTGGGTATCCCAGCCATCGGGGTGGGTAGTTACACATGCGCTGATTTCTCCGGAGCGGGCGGGTCGGGACCGGCCGGCGAAGGAATTGTCAGGAGGTTCTATGGGGAAGAAATCTCATCGTCGGCGGAGGGCATCCGGCCCCCGCCTCTCTGCGGCCCAACTGGTCCAGCCGGGGGAGCAGGCCGCCGCGCCGGCTCCTGCGGCAGTCCATCCGGCGCTGAAGGCCTCCGCGCGCGTCCTGCGGGATCTGAGGGAGGAGTACCCCTACGTGGTGGCCGACCTGAAGCGGATCGCCATCATCGCGGCGGTCATGCTGATCCTGATGCTCGGCCTGGCCTTTCTGCTGGTGTAAACGCTGCCCGGGGAAGGAAATAGGGGCTGGACTCTGGCGAATCT
>DAOTWL010000348.1:0-25507 GCA_034435875.1 Anaerolineae bacterium | reverse complement strand
ACTCTGTGGGAGAGGGGGAGGGGGGCAGGGGGGTGGGGGTGAGGGTGAGGGCCACCGCCTGGCCGATGCGCAGGGCCAGTTCGGGCGTCAGTTTGCGGGAGCGGTGCTGGTTGGTGAACTCCGTCGTGCCGCGAATGCCGTCGGTGCCGAAGAGTGCCTCCACAAAGCCCTCCTGGGTTCAGTGATCTGGGCGCTACAGCCGGGAAAGTCCCTGCTCCGCCAGGGCGATCAGGTCATCCACCAGCCGGAGGACTTCCTGGGCGTCCTCACTCCGAATGCGGGCATGACCGTCATAGCGGGCCTTGTTGCGCAGTTCCAGCCCCATCCCGAGCCGCCGGGCCAGTTCTCGGGGAGCACGACCGGCCTGCACGTAGAGCCGGCCGAAGGTCTGAACGACGCCTCCGTGGGAGGTCGGGCGCGAGGCTCCGGCCAGCAGAATCAGAGCCTTGACGGCCAGTTCGGCGCCGTTGTAGGCGGCATCCACCGCCATTCGGAAGAAGCCGTGGGCCGCCGCGTGCTGCGCGGATTCCCGATACTCCCGCGCCAAATCCAACAGGACTTCTGCCTCCTCTTGCCGGAGTCGCTCTTCGTCCATTGCGTATAACTCCTTTCCGTAACGTACCGCCTGCGCGATGAACCAGGAGGGGTAAGCCAGGTCGTCCGTGCAGTAGACGAGTGGTTCCACACTCTCACCCGTCTCCACAGCGACCTCAAAGGCGGCATCGGCGGCGGCGGCGGAGAGGTCAGGGAGGGGGCCGGTACCGAAGACCAGGAGGTCCACGTCGCTCCCCGGCCGGGCGCGGCCTTCGGCCAGGCTTCCGAAAAGGACCACCCGCGCGACCTTGGGGCCCATGCTGCTCTGGAGCAGGAGTTCCAGAAACCGCGCGGCCGCCCTCTCCTTTCGGATGATGACTTCCGTTTTGCGCATTTGGCCCAATGGAACGCCACTCCGCTTCGTGGCTGACTACGAACGGCTCAGATAAGCTCTGAAAGGCCTCTGGCCGAAGGACGACCTGCCTCCTCCTTTAGGTTTATCCCTCCGGCTCAGGCCGGATCAGGCCCCGCTCTATCTCTTCCTGCAATAACTTCAGGTCGGCATCCACCATCATCTTGACCAGTTCCTCAAAGGAGACGGTGGGCTCCCAGCCCAGCACCCGGCGGGCCTTAGAGGGATCGGCGACCAGCAGGTCCACCTCAGCGGGCCGCATGTAGCGGGGGTCCTGGACCACGTAGTCCCGCCAGTCCAGCCCCACGTGGGCGAAGGCAATCTCACAGAGTTCCCGCACCGAGTGGGTCTGGCCGGTGCCGACGACGTAGTCATCGGGGGCGGGTTGCTGGAGCATCAGCCACATCGCGCGGACGTAGTCCCCGGCGAAGCCCCAGTCCCGGCGGGCGTCCAGATTCCCCAGCCGCAGTTCCTTCGCCAGCCCCAGTTTGATCTTCGCCACGCCGTAGGAGACTTTGCGGGTGACGAATTCCAGGCCACGGCGGGGGGAGTTGTGAATCCAGCCCTGACCGACTCCTGCATGGAAGGTGCCGGATTCCGTGGCGAGGTCAAACAGCCAGCCCCGGTGCGGAACCGGTGTGACCTGGACCACCTCGGAGAGGGGCCGCCGCAGATGTTGCCCCTTCTGCCCCGGCACATTGGGCGAGTTCAGGTTGATCTGGCAGTAAAGGTGACCGTCCCGTTCCTCCACACAGAGGATCGCCCGCTGGTTCAGGGTGACCTGCGCCAGCCAGTACAATCCGGCGGCCAGCGGCACAGAAGCGGTCTTAAAGCCCTTGAACTCATATCGGACGGGGGCCTGCTGGAGGCCGTTGCCGGCGTTGTACCCTCGCAGGAAGGCCAGCCGGGCCTCCGGTCCGGCGTTCAGCACCCGCTGAGGGATGCGTTTGTAGCCGGAACGGGTGTAAACACTGTTCCTGATATAACGGCCGTATTCGTTAGCCCCCGGGAGGTACAACTGATATACCGGCTTTCCTCCCTCAAACCCACTGGGGGCCGCTGTAATCCGACTCCGGCATCCGATGACCTGTCGGGCCACCTCCGCCACCTGCTCCAGGAACCGGGCATCCTGGCTGGTAATCTGAATCTTCCCTTCCTCGCTCACATACCCGTCGGCCACGATGATCCCGAAAAGCCACGCCTCCGCTTCGGTCATCTGGATGACATTGGTGGGCGGGGGAAGTTCTATCAGGGCCAGGTGGTCTCCCGGACGGACCTCCTCTGTTCGTCGGGAAGTGGGGCGGCCGTTTTCCTCCACGAACACCTGATGGTCGGCCGTCGTGTGATAGAGGGCCCCCCGTGCGGCCACCCGGTACACTTCCTTGTTGGGTTGGCGCTCAAAGCCGTTCCCCGTAGCGGTCATACAGGTCACCCGGGTCCACCCGTTCGCATCCCACACTTCCAACGGGTCCTCCGGGTCCACTTCGGTAGTGAATCGGGAAGCCGTATGCGGCTCCGTCCGATGAGGGACCACGTCCTCTATGGGCAGGATGTCTATCAGGCCGTGGCGGCGGATGATGACCGGCGTCTCTCCGGTGACACACTCATGGTTGAAGAGGATGCCGGAGACGGCGTAGATGCCGAACGACTCCCGGTAGTTGACCGTGATCCAGTGGCCGTAGACCTTCGCCACCCCGTAGGGACTGCGGGGGTAGAAGGGGGTCAGTTCGTTCTGGGGGACCTCCCGCACCTTGCCGAACATCTCCGACGAACTGGCCTGATAGAAGCGGATGCTGGGGTCTACGGTGCGGATGGCCTCCAGCATTCGGGTGACTCCCAGCGCGGTGACCTCGCCGGTGAAGACCGGCTGCTCCCAGGAGGTGGGCACAAAGGACTGGGCAGCCAGGTTATAGACCTCATCGGGTTCGTAGTCCCGCAGAATGGCGATCAGAGAGCCCTGGTCCAAGAGGTCACCGGAGACCAGAGTGATTTTGTCCTGAATGTGCTGGATGCGGGAGAAGTTCACCGTACTGGTGCGCCGCACCATGCCGATCACTTCGTAACCCTGCTCCAGCAGAAATTCCGCGAGATATGAACCGTCCTGTCCGGTGATGCCGGTGATTAAGGCTCGGGGCATAGTGACCTCCCTGGGCAAGCGAGTGTGCAAGTGGGCAAGTGAGCAAGTTGCAAGTGGGCAAGTGAGCAAGTTGCAAGTGGGCAAGTCATGTACGGCGCTGGTAGCGGCGTTGGCGCTCAATGTTTGGGGCGAGCATGGCGATAATCTCATCCAGCAGGGTCAGGCGGTGTTCCAGGACTTCACGCGGGAGGAGGTGGTGAGCGCGGTAGTACCACCCCCGGCTTTCCCGCGCAGAGCCCATAGAGATGCGCAGGAAGTGGGAGAACTCCTTGCCGTACCCCCGACCGTATCCTTCCTCAATGTTGGCACAAATAGAGCCTGCGCTGCGAATCAATTGCTCTGCAATCGCCCGCCCCCGGGGGTCTTTAACCAGAATGGCGCAGTCCTGCCAGACCAGTTCAAACAGGTACAGGGCCTTCGGATAAACCCGAAACTTCCAGAGCGGGTCTTGCCGGATACTCTGCGGCACCGTCCCCGCCCACTCTTCAAACGTTATCCACTGCATTTTTCCCTCCTTTCCAAACTTGCAAACCTGCCTACTTGCAAACTTGCCTACTTGCAAACTTGCCTACTTGCTTACCTGCTCTCCCCAATACTCCAGCGTCTCCCTCAGCGTCTGCTCAAAAGGAATCTGCGGCTCCCAGCCTGTGCGGCGGCGGAATTTCTCCGCGCTCCCGTAGATGACGGGCACGTCGGCGGGGCGATACAGGGCCGGGTCCACCTCTATTCGGACTTCCACGTCGGTAAAGGAGAGGAGCGTCTCCAGAATCCAGCGGATGGAGCGGGGCACGCCGGAGGCCAGGTTGTAGACCTCCCCGGCCTCGGCCTCCGTCGCGGCCAGATAGTAGGCCCGGACGATGTCCCGGACGTCGGTGAAATCCCGCGCCACATCCAGATTCCCCACCCGAACCACCGGCTCCTGGCGTCCGGCCTCAATGCGGGCAATCTGGCGGGCGAAGGCCGGAACGACAAAGCGAGGGGCCTGGCCAGGTCCGGTATGGTTGAACGGCCGCAGCCGGACCACGTCCATCCCATAGGCCAGGTGGTACTGCAGGCCCAGGAAGTCCTGTCCGACTTTACTGACCGCGTACGGGTTGACCGGGCGCAGCGGGCTTTCCTCGGTGAGGGGCAGGTCCTCCGGACGGGGCCAACCGTACTCCTCGTTGGAGCCGATGACGATGACCCGCGTCTTCAGCCCGGCCCGTCGGACCCCCTCCAGCACGTTCAACTGGGCCCGCAGGTTGTTCTCTATCGTCTCCCAGGGGTCAGCGAAGGAGGAGGGGACGTAGGACTGGGCCGCCAGGTGGAAAATCACATCGGGGCGGAAATCCCCCACCAATTCACCGACGCGTGCGGCGTCCCGCAGGTCCAGGTGGACCAGCGAAAGGCACGACCGGGGCCGGGGGTCCCCCGCCGGCTCTGGATAGACCGTCCCCAGAAGTTCCCAATCGGGTTGGGTCAGAAGGCAGTCGCAGAGATAACGTCCGACGAACCCCCCGGCTCCGGTAATCAACGCGCGCATGACGGCCTCCAGGCGGAACAGAGCCTTCCTCACCCCCCCAGTGAGGCTTTATGTGAAGATTATACCCCAGAGATCGGGAGTTGCCAAACTCGCCGGGTCGGGTATACTATGCGGGGAGGATGGAGGTAAACTACAAGGACTCGTGGCGGCAATCTAAGAGCTGGTCTGAAAAGTCGTTCGTAGGGAGGCACGGAACGAAGGGGAGTGCCGTTTTGGACGCCACTCCGCTTCGCTTCGTGGCTGACTACGAACATTTCTGCCAATCTCGCAGTATTTTTCGGACAAACTTCAACTGATGCAAGAACCCCCATATGTAGGACAGCCTTTTCAGGCTGTCCCAAATGTGGCGGGCTGAAAGCCCGCCCTACGTCTTACCACGATTCAACGCTGGGCTACCAGGATGAGCGGGATGACGGGAGAATATCCCCGACCTATGGTGACGGTGGACGTCGTCATTTTCACCCTGCGGGAGAACGACCTGCAGGTGTTGCTGATCCGGCGGCGGAACCCCCCCTTCGCCGGGATGTGGGCGATTCCCGGGGGATTCGTGGATATAGACGAATCGCTGGAGGCGGCGGCCGCGCGGGAGTTAGAGGAAGAGACCGGCGTCCGGGATGTCTATCTGGAACAGTTCCATACGTTCGGAGACCCCGGGCGGGACCCGCGCGGGCGGACCATTACCGTGGCGTACCTGGCCCTGGTCCGGGCCGACCGGGTTCAGCCCCGGGCGGGCGATGACGCCGCTGAGGCCCGCTGGTGGTCCGTGCGCGCCCTCCCCCCGCTGGCCTTTGACCACGACCGTATCCTGGCCCGCGCCCTGGAGCACCTCCGCCACAGACGGGAATGCCCGGCCGTCGTCGCCGGACTTCTGCCGGAGACGTTCACCCTGAGCGAATGGCAGGCCGCATACGAACTCATCCTCGGGGAGAAACCGGACCGGCGGACTTTTCGCCGCCAGGTCCTGGCGTCCGGGGCCCTTCAGGAGACGGGGGGATACCGGCGGGTGGACGGTCGCCGGGCCAAACTGTACCGGATAAGGAGCAACGGTTGAAGATTCAACGCGTCGGCATCTTCATCGTAGGGATGATCAGCCTGATCGGGGCGGGGTGCGCCGGACAACCCTTGCGCCCTTCCTCTGTGGGGGCAACGGTTTCACTGTATGGCGACCTGGAGAATCTGGACCCGCGCGGAGAAGTCATCACCGTCTGGTATCCTGCGTCCCATGAGGACGCTTTGCTGGCGATGCTGGACCGGTTCAACGGGACCAACCGGTGGGGGATCGCGGTGCGGGGGGAGCGTATGGAGGACTCCGCCGCCCTTTCCGAACGCATCCGGGAGGGTGCTCCGGCGGGGAAACTGCCCGACCTGGCCATCGTCTCTCCCGGTTACCTGGCGGCCGTCGCAGCGGAAGGGCTGGCCGTGGAACTGACGCCCTATCTGAAGAGCCGCCGGTGGGGATTTCCGGCGGGGGAAATGGAGGAGTTCTTCCCCTCCGTCCTGGAGGTCGGGCAACTGAGCCGGCCGTCCGGACGGTATGGGTTTCCCTTTGCCCTCTCGGCCGGGCTTCTTGTCTACAACCGGGGGCGGCTCCACCAGTTGGGCTACGACCATCCACCCCACACGTGGGGGGAGTTCCGGGAAATGGCCTGCGCCGCGTCGGACCCGGCCAGCGGCATCTACGGCTACGAGTTTGCCGCCAGCGACCGCACGTTCACGCGCCTGCTCATCGGCTGGGGCGGGCGGATGATGAATTCCGACGGGACGGCGTATGCTTTCGGGGGGGCCGAAGGCCAGGAGGCGCTGGCGTTTCTGCAGGCCCTGGTGCAGGAGGGGTGCGCGATTCGGGAGGCCCGCTGGGAGCAGGCGGAGGCGGACTTCGGGGCCGGAAGGGTGCTCTTTGTCCTCAGCAACACGGCGCACCTCCCACACTACCGCCAGGTCGCCGCGAGGCGGGGAGGGCTGGATTGGGCCGTGGCGCCCCTGCCGGCCCCCTCCGGCGCGCCGGCCACCGACCTTTTCGGCCCCTCCTGGCTCATCCCGCCTACCACCCCCCGGCGACAACTGGCGGCATGGCTGGTGATCCGCTGGATGAACGAACAGGCCCAGCAGGACCGCTGGGTCTCCGCCTACGGCTACCTGCCCCATCGCCGGCTTTCCCCCCAGGCCCAGGCGGCACTGCTGGAGGAGATTCCCCAGTACGCCGATGCCCTCGCCCTGCTGGAGTTGGACGCGGTGATAGAACCGGCGGTCCCTGGCTATGAGCGGTGTCGGGAGATTCTGGGAGCGATGATCGGCGCGGTCGCGGGGGGTGAAGACCCCGCCTCCCGGCTGAAGGAGGCAGCGGACTCCTGCCAGACCACTCTGGTAGCGCAAGATTAATCTTGCGCCCCTTGCGCGCTTCGCCAGCGCTCCAGCACCCGACGGGTGGAGGCGAAAGCCAGCGGTGGGAGTTCGTCCGGCCCGAAGAACCCCACGGTCCGGGCATCGTCTCCGGCCCGAAGGGTGCCGCCTTCAATTTCCCCCCGGTACACCACGGTGAAATTCGCCTCCCCCGGCAGCCCTTCCCCGGGAAGGATGTCCAGCAGGCCCGTCAGCCGGACCTCCAATCCGGTCTCCTCCAGACATTCCCGGACGGCGGTGGTGGCCGGGTCCTCGTCGTACTCCACGAAACCGGCGGGCAGGCTCCACCGTCCCTTGAACGGCCCGAAGGCCCGCCGGATCAGCAGGACCTTCCCCTCTTTCTCCACCAGCGCGGCGGCGGCCACTTTGGGGTCGCGGAAGATGAGACGGTCACACACCGGGCAGTATCGCCGCACCCGACCGTAGGCTTCCCGGTCCTGGAGCGGATTGCCGCATTGGGGGCAGAAGTTCAGTTCCAGATGTTCAGCCATGGCGCATATCGCAGGGCTATCGGGCCCGCCAGGCCCGGATAGAGAGGACGGCGAGGACCGCCGTCAGCAGGGCCAGCCCTCCCACCGGCAGCCAGAAAGCGGGTGGCCCCGCAGTTTCTGCCCCCGGCGTCTCCACCGGCGGGGAGGTTGGCGTTCCTTCCACGACCGGGATTGCGGCCCGCGTCGCTTCCCCCGCCAGTGCCCGTTCCGGAGGCGGCGTTCCCGGGGTCGCTGTGGGGAGTGCTCCCGCCTCTGGCTCCTCCGGCTCATCCGGTTCCCGAAGGGACGGCCCCGGTTCCGCTCCGCCGCCGATGCCCCCCATCTCCGGAGGAAAGGGCCCTTCCAGCGAAGAAGGAGGCTCCTCGCCCCAGACCCGCATCTCCGGGACAGCGGTCTCGGAGACGGTTGTACTGGTCGGCGGGACCGTTTCGGCAGACATTGTCCCCGAGGGCAGCGGAGCCGCTTTTGCCAGCGCCTCTTGGGTTTCCTGGGCCTGGGGGGAGAGTTCTGTCTCGTAGGCAGTCATCGGTGCTGGGGCGGCGGCCCCTGGCCCACCTAAACCGGGGATGATGAGATTCCCTACCAGCAGGACGATGCAGAGGAGTCCGCTCACGGCGGTTGCGAAGGTCAGCGCGGGGGCCAGTCGGCGGGCCATCGGCGCGGGCCGGTGGGCCGCCGGCGCGGGCGGGCGGACCATTGCGGGGGTCAGCAGGAAGTTGCGGGGTGCGGGGACGGGGGGCAGCCCCCGGACCAGCGCCACCGTCCGCTTCAGCGATTCCAGCCGCGCGCGCAGGTCGGCATCCTGGGCCAGGCGGGCCTCCACTCGGGCCCGCTCCCGGGGGCTCAGCGCCCCGTCTATGTATGCCGACAGCCATTCATCTACCCGTTCCCGGCCTCGGTTCTTTCCCGGCATGTCAAACCTCTTTGCAACTATTCAGCCCTCCTCACCCCACCCCCCAGCGGCGCCTCGGGCGAGCCTTCGGCGTGGCCCTTCGCCGCTATCCCCTCCCGGGGTGAGGTGCAGGCGGCGGGGGAGGGGTGAGGCTAAACATTTACTCCTCTTCAAGACGGTACGCGCGGGGCAATAGTTCCCTCTGGGCCTGCAGGAGGTCCCGCAGACGGGCCCGGGCCCGCGCCAGGCGAGATTTGACCGTCCCCACCGGAATCCCCACCGTATCCGCAATCTCCTGGTAGTTCATCCCCTCTACGTCCGAAAGGACCAGCACCACTCTCTGGTCAGGGGGCAGAGTGACGATCGCCGACTGAAGGAAGCGGGTCAGTTCCGCCTGCTGGGCCGCTTCCTCCGGCGTCGGGTGGCCGTTGACCAGAAACGGGTTGGCCTCCTCGTCCATCTCGCCGAAGGATTCCCAGGAGACGGCGGGGCGGCGCTGGTGGCGGCGCAGTTCGTCGTAGCAGCGATTGGCAACGGTGCGCATCAGCCAGGACAGGAAGGAGCCGCCCCGGAAGGTAGAGAGATGCCGGTAGGCGGCGATAAAGGTTTCCTGGGTGGCGTCCTCGGCGGCGGCCGGGTCGCCCAGAATGCGGTAGGCGAGGTTATAGACCCGGTCCTGGTAGGCCAGCACCAGTTCATTGAAGGCGTCCAGGTCACCCCGCTGCGCGGCGGCGACCAGCCGCCCCTCGTCCAGATTCCTTCCTGCGCTCACTTCCGTCCCTGTGCCTTTTGGAAAACCCGCCCACCGGTTACCAAATTGTAACGCGGCGGAAATCCCCTTTGGGCTTGTTTCCGTGTATGATATTTGCGGAAGTCCGGAGGAAAACCGGGGCTTCCGGGTAGCCACGATGAAGCCACAAGGAGGTCACAATGGAAATGATTAAGGTCGCTGCCGATTCCCGCTCCACGGCTGTGGCGGGGGCCATCGCCGGAGTGATTCGGGAACGGGGAAAGGTGGATGTGCGGGCCATCGGAGCCAGCGCCGTCAACCAGGCCGTGAAAGCCGTTGCCATCGCCCGCAGTTACCTGATGCCGGAGGGGATTGATATTGTCTGCATTCCCTCCTTCTCCGAGGTGATGATTGACGGGCAGGAACGGACGGCCGTCCACCTCACGGTAGAGACCCGATGCAACTCCAGCAAGGCCGGGTAGACCTTCACGTCCACACCACCGCTTCGGACGGAGCCCTGGCGCCTGCCGAGGTCGTGCGATTGGCGCTGAAACAGGGGCTGGCCGCCATCGGGCTGACGGACCCCGATACGGTGGCCGGGCTTCCGGAAGCGTGGGCCGCCGCCCGGGGCACGGGCCTGGAAGTGGTTCCGGGGGTGGAGATCAGTTCGGACTGGCCGGTGGGCGATTTCCATATCCTGGGACTGTACGTGGACCCCTGGAACGGGCCGTTCAATGAGTGCTTGCAAGCCATGAAGGTCGCCCGTCTACAACGTGCCCGGAAAACGCTGGAACGACTGGCGGCCCTGGGGATGCCCCTGGAATGGGATGAGGTCATCCGTTTCTGTCAAGGAAACTGCGCGGTGGGGCGACTCCATATCGCCCGCGCGATGGTCCATCGGGGTTATGTCTCCAATGACATTGAAGCCTTCCATCGCTACATCGGCCGGGACGGGCCGGCGTATGTCCCCCGGTTGCGGATGACGCCGGTAGAGGTCATCGGGTTGATCCGAAGGGCGGGAGGTGTGGCTGTACTGGCCCATCCTGCTGCCTCGGGCGTAATGGAACAGATCCCGACCCTGGCTTCACTGGGTCTACAGGGCATAGAGGTCTGGTATCCTAACCATTCTCCCGAGGATGTCAGGGCGCTGTTGCGGCTGGCCCGCCAGTACCACCTGTTCGTGACCGGAGGGAGCGATTTTCACGGGCTCGGGGTGGGTGCAGGGGCCCCGCTGGGATCCGTGGAAGTGCCCCTGAAGGCTCTCCGGCAACTGCAGCAGGCGGCCGAATTGGCCCGACAACCAGAGGAGAGGTCCCTCTTCGTCATGGCGGCATAGACGCCGAATCGGGCCGGTGATGCTTTTCCGGCGGGGGCCGAGCCACCGCCGGAAAATTTTCCCCCGCGCCGATTGAAAGTCGGCCTGCTTGGGCGCTCCCGCGCCAGGGGTCAACCTTCGTTGACCCTTCTCATACACCGCCGGAATTTTCCCCTACAGGTCAAACCCCAGCAGGACCTCCAGCGTCAACTGGGGATTGGCATTACGGCGTATCCGGTCCACGGCCCTCCGAATGGCCTGGATTCGGGCGGCGGCCTGAGCGGGTGTGAACCGGGCCGCCATCTGCTCCAGGCGGGCCCGCTGATCCAGATTGGTCACCAGAGATTCCCCTCCCTGGTCCTCCCCGACGCCTCCCGTCAGCAGAAGAACATCCCGCCACCATCCGGCCCAGAGGTCCAACACCTCCTGGGCCGCTTCGGGATCGCGCGCCAGTTCCGCCGCGTAGCGGAAGCGGTCCGTCAGCGGCGCATGGGTCAGAGCGATCATCTCTTCTATCCGTTGTTGCCGCTGCCGGAGCAGGTCAGGTTCGGTGGCAGCCCGCACGGCCCAACCCAACCGTCCCCCGCTGAGATGGGCCAGCAGGCGCGCCGTTTCGGCATCCACTCCCCAGCGCGCCTGCAGCGCGCGGGCGATCTGCGGCACCGGGATGGGGCGGAGCGGGACCACCTGACAGCGGGAGACAATGGTCGGCAGGAGGGAATCGGTAGCGGGAGCCAGCAGAATCAGGACGACAAAATCGGGTGGCTCTTCCAGCGTCTTGAGCAGCGCGTTGGCCGCCGAAGGGGTGGCCTGGTCAAAGCGGTCCAGAATGGCGACCCGGTGGGCCGCCATGTTGGGCGTCAGGGAGAGATGGCGCTGGAGTTCCCGGACCTGCTCCACCTTCAGTCGCCCCGCCTCCGATTCGGGCTGCACCCAGAAGAGGTCGGGGTGATTGCCACTGGCAACCAGGCGGCAGGACCGGCATTCCCCGCAGGGGCGCGGGTCTCCCTGGCAGAGAAGGGCGGAGGCCAGCGCCCGTGCCAGCGTCCCCTTGCCAATGCCGGGCGGGCCGGTGAAGAGGTAGGCATGGGAAAGTTCGCCCTCCTCCAGCGCCTG
The DNA here is from genome assembly GCA_034435875.1 of Anaerolineae bacterium. Lineage (GTDB taxonomy): Bacteria > Chloroflexota > Anaerolineae > B4-G1 > DUEL01 > SpSt-77. Next base: position 13,958 of record DAOTWL010000348.1, on the reverse strand, counting down.
CCGGAGGAGATGGACGGCCCACTCGTGTCCGACAATGCCCCAGTTTTCCATAAAGGTTATTCGCCCCGAGCCGCTGTTCGCTGCCGCCAGGCCTCGTAGAGGACAATGGAGCCGGCGACGGCCGCGTTGAGGGAGGTGACGTTTCCGACCATCGGGAGTTGGATCATCCAGTCGCACCGCTCCTGCACCAGTCGGCGCAGGCCCTCCCCTTCGCTGCCGATGACCAGAGCCCGGGGGCCGGTAAGGTCGGCCTGGTCGTACCGCCGGGCGCCCCGCACGGCCTCCAGTCCGACCACCCAGATATTGCGCGCCTTCAGCCGTTCTAGGGTCTCCGGCAGATTGGGCACCTGGGCGATCCGGAGGTGCTCGGCGGCCCCGGCGGAGGTATGCACCACGGTGGGGGTGATGCCTACGGCCCGGCGTTGCTGGATGACCACGCCGTGGACGCCGATGGCCTCAGCGGTACGCAGAAGCGTGCCCACATTCTGCGGGTCTTGCAGGAGGTCCAGCAGGAGCAGGAAGGGGGGCTCGGAGCGCCGCGCGCTTTCGGCCAGAATGTCCTCCAGGTCGGCATAGGGGTACTCGCTGGCCTCCAGTGCCACCCCCTGATGGTTGGCCTCTCCCAACCAGTCCAGATGGCGGCGAGGGACGCGCTCCACCGGCACTCCGGCCCGCTCCGCCAGAGCCAGGATGTCATCCACGATGTCTGTCGCGCGGACGGTATCGGCGACCATCAGTCGGAAGAACTGCCGCCTTCCGGCCCGCAACGACTCGTAGACAGCATTTCGTCCGTAGAGGGTTTCGCGCATCGGTCAAAGGAATCTCCCACAAAGAAGCAGAGACGCAGGGACGCCCTCACCCCTCCCCCCAACCCCCTTCCCCTCTCCCACGAGATTGCTTAAAAAGTTAAGGCAAGGCAATAAACCCCCAAGACACAAAGGTACAAAGTGTCTAAAGGGTGAAAAAGGCGAGAAATTTTTCCGTTTCTTGGTGTCTTTGTGCCTTCGGGGTGACTTTCTAAGCACCCTCCCACTGGGGGAGAGGGGACGGGGGCTAAAAGCCCAATGGTGCTAACATTGGGGATACGGGTGCGAGACCTCCAGCTGTCCCCAAATATGGCGGGCTGAAAGCCCGCCCTCCGTCTTACCACGATTCAATGCAGTGCTACCCCGCCAGGCGGAGCGCTTATTTCACTACCGCCCGAGGGGTGAAGATCGTCAGGGCAATCCCCAACCCCAGCAGCCAGAGGTGAATCAGGGCCTCCGTCAGGACTTCCGGGTGCCGATGCAGGTAGAGACCGTTCTGGAGGAAGAACAGGATGTCCATCAGGGCCAGGAAGAGCATGGCGCTGCCGGCCATACCGGCCCAGTGCCGGCCCCACGGCCGCCGCCGCAACAGGCCATAGGCGCCGACGAAAGAGGCCACAATCATCCAGCCATCGGCGACGATGAACGAACGCTCCCAGGGATACCACGCCGGATATATCTGGGCCAGAAAGGACTCCTGAGGGTCCTCAAAGGCAAAGACAATCCAGAAGATGAGCGTCCCCAGCCCGGTCAGGCCCAGCAGGACGGCCAGGATATTATCGCTCTTCTTTAAATTTCCAGCCGCCATGAGGGCCCCTCCGGTCGGTCCTCCACAACGATGCCCAGTTCCGCCAGGCGCTGGCGGATGGCATCGGCATGCGCCCAGTCCTTCGCGGCCCGATATTCCTGCCGCAGGTCCAGAATCAACTGCATCAACCCGTCCACCAGTCCCCGGCGCACTTCCGGCGGTTCCAGTTGGTCGGGGATGATGCCGAGAATCTGGCCTCCCAGTTCGCTGAACATCTGGTCTATGGCGGCGAGGGTGCCCCGGGCCACGGGCTGCCCGGAATCCAGCATCCGGTTCACCGCGCGCGCCAGGTCGTGCAGCGCGGCCATCGCCTTCGGCGTGTTGAAGTCGTCGTCCATCGCCGCCAGGAACGCCTCCCGGTACGGCTCCAGGTCGTTCATGTAAGAAAGGTCGGCCGTCCCCTCCGGCATCGCCGTCTCCCTCATCCGGGTCCGGACGGCGCGGACGGTGTTGTGGAGGCGGCGGATGCCCTGTTCGGCGGCCTGCATGGCTTCGCGGGAATAATCCAGCGTCCCCCGGTAGTGGGCGGAGAGGATGAAAGCCCGGATGACCTCCGGACGGTAGAGTTTCAGGGCATCCTTGATGGTCAGGAAATTGCCCAGGCTTTTGCTCATCTTGACGCCGTCTACCGTCAGGGAGCCGGTGAGAATCCAGTAGCGGGCGAAGGGTTTGCCCGTGACGGCCTCCGCCTGGGCGATTTCGCATTCGTTGTGGGGGAAGATGTTCTCCAGGCCGCCGCCGTGGATGTCAAAGGTCTCCCCCAGATATTTGGTCGCCATGACGGAGCACTCTATATGCCAGCCGGGGTAGCCCCAGCCCCACGGGGAGGGCCAGCGCAGGATGTGCTCCGGCTCCGCGCGCTTCCAGAGGGCGAAGTCCGCCGGATGGCGCTTCTCCTCCCGTACCTCCACCCGCGCGCCCGGCTCCAGTTCCTCCACCTTCCGGCCGGAGAGTTTGCCGTATTCGGGGAACTTTTCTACGGAAAAATAGACGTTGCCGTCCACCTCGTAGGCGTACCCCTTTTCTATCAGCGTCTTGATCCACTCAATCTGCTCGGGGATATGCGCGCTGGCGCGGGGGGAGATGTTGGGGCGAATGACGCCCAGGGCATCCATGTCCTCAAAATAGGAGCGGGTGTAGATTTCCACCAGTTCCATCGGCTCCACCCGCTCCCGCCGGGCCCCTTTGAGGATCCGGTCTTCCCCGGTATCCAGCAGATGGCCCACGTCGGTGATGTTCTGGACGTAGCGGACTTTGTAGCCCAGGAAGCGAAGGTACCGCACCACCACGTCCATCGCGACGTAGAGTTTGGCGTGGCCCAGGTGGGCGTGGTCGTAGACGGTGGGGCCACAGACGTACATATATACCCGTCCGCGCTCCAGGGGTTTGAAGACCTCTTTCTTACGGTTCAGGTAGTTATAGACCTGCAGGGCCATTGGTTCCTCCTGATTACGTATGGTCCGTCGGGCGGGCAAAAATCATCCGACCCGCCGCCGTTTGAAGGACTTTCGTCACCACCGTATCTATCTCCGTCCCGATGAAGGGGCGACCGTTCTCCACCACGATCATCGTTCCGTCGTCCAGATAACCCACGCCCTGGTCGGGCTCCTTGCCTTCCTGGATGATGTGCACCCGGAGGCTCTCACCGGGCAGATAGACGGCGCGTACCGCGTTGGCCAGTTCATTGACGTTCAGCACCGTCACGCCCTGGAGTTCAGCGACGCGGTTCAGATTGTAGTCGTTGGTGACAATGGGACAGCGAAGGCGTCGGGCCAGCAGGACCAGTTTGTCATCCGCCGAGCGGGCTTCGGGAGTATCCAGGTCCACAATCCGCACCGGGATGTCGGATTCCTCCTGGAGACGGCGGAGCATGTCCAGACCGCGCCGTCCCCGATTACGCCGCAGGGGGTCGGGGGAGTCGGCAATGTACTGGAGTTCGTTGAGGATGAAGCGCGGCACCAGCATCTCGCTGCGGATGAAGCCGGTCCGGCTGATGTCGGCGATGCGCCCGTCAATAATGACACTGGTATCCAGAAGAACCGGGGGAATCTCCCCCCAATCTTCTGGCCGTTCGGGGAGCCGTCCCTTCAACAGGACGAAGATTTCCTGCTGGCGGGATGTCATCACCAGTACGCCGATGTAGCCGAAGAGCACCGCGCTGAGGAAAGGCAGGATTTGATTCAGGGGACGGGGCAACATAGAGAGAGGGAACGTGCTCAGGGAAGCAATGACCAAGCCGACAATCAGTCCGACGGTGGCCGCCAGCAGTTGCTGGACGGGCATGCGATGGATTTTCTGGCGCAGAAATTGCAACGGGCGTACCGTGAGGTACGGGGTAAGCGTCAGACCTGCCAGGGCACCAACCAGCATAAAGACTGTACCATACAGATAAGCGGAGGTTTCCGCAAGAGCCGCGAAACGCACGCCCAGTATCAGTCCTCCAACAGCCAGAACGAGCATGCCCACAATTCGGGAGATGAAATCAGCGCTCATTCCGCTCCTCCTTCCGATGGCGCGGTAGGGTTGACCGGGCGCTGACGTCTGGCAGGGCGATCGGCGGGGGCGAGGAGCAGCGGATGAAGGGGCGAAAAGGCTGAATGATGACTCCGAATGAGACCAGAAAGTGCTTCTTGCGTCGCCCCGCCGTTCGTCGCGGTGACAACCATTCGCAAACTGGTCACCTGACACTTTTCCGATAGGACGCGGAAAAACGCGGATCAACCCAGATGAACACGGCAATAAAAAATGGCAAAAGGCATCTCCCCCAAAGGCACAAAGATCACAACGATTTATGTTGATTTTCTTTGTGCCTTTGTGTCTGGGTGTGAGAACGAAAGGGAGATTTTTCCGCGTTTTCCGCGCTCGTCCGCGTCCTGCTTTCCCAACTGCCAGGTAGCCAGATTCGCAAAAATACCCGCGGGGAGAAACCGGCCAGCACGTTCAGCCCGCAGCAGGAGTATCTTATCACACTCCCACGAAAAGTCAAAAAAGAGACGACGGATGGTAGACCATAGGCGGTCGGCGCAAAGCAGGAAAACTACTTTTGGGAACGGATGCTCCGCCGCCAGGCGGGTCCTTCCAGGGCCAGAAGCCGTTTCAGGTGTTTTTGCAGGTACTCGTCCACCAACCGGGCCCGTTCGGCAGGGTCTATACGGTCCTCGTTGATGATGAATTCCAGGACGCTATTCATCTGCCATCCCCTTTCCTTTACCTTCAGGACTTACGCAGTTCACCCGTAGGACGGGCTTCTCAGCCCGTCTGGACCGCTTTTCAGCCCGTCTGGACGGCCTGGAGAGGCTGTCCTACAGGGCAAGTGCGTAACTCCTGACTTATTACAAAGTTAAAGGCGGACGATATTCCCCCCAGACCCGCCGCAGGAGACCACAAATCTCGCCCAGGGTGCAATCCGCCTCCACCGCCGCGATGAAGAGGGGCATCAGCGGCTCATCGGGGGCGCGCGCCGCCGCCTCCACGCGGGCCAGCATCGCCGACGCGCGCTCCTGGTCCCGGCGGGCCCGCAGCGCGGCCAGCCGCTCCCGCTGCCGGGCCTCCACTGCCGGGTCCACCACCAGCCGCTTCAGGCGACGGCCCTCCTCCTCTATCTGGTAGGCATTCACCCCCACCACAATCCGCTCCCCCTTCTCCACTGCCTGCTGGTAGCGGTAGGCGGCATCGGCAATCTCCTGCTGGATGGAGCCCTGTTCAATGGCGACCAGGACGCCCCCCATCGCGTCTATCCTGTCAATATACGCCTGAGCCTGGCGTTCTATCTCGCCGGTCAGGTACTCCACCACGTAGGAGCCCGCCAGGGGGTCCACGGTGTTGGCGACGCCCGATTCGTGGGCGATAATCTGCTGGGTGCGCAGCGCGATGCGGACCGACTCCTCGGTGGGAAGCCATAGGGCCTCGTCCAGGGAGTTGGTGTGGAGGGATTGGGTCCCGCCCAGGACCGCCGCCAGGGCCTGGAGGGTCACCCGGACGACGTTGAGTTCCGGCTGCTGCGCGGTGAGGGTACAGCCCGCCGTCTGGGTGTGGAAGCGGAGCATGCAGGAGCGGGGGTCTTTGGCGCCGAACCGCTCCTGCATGATGCGGGCCCACAGGCGACGGGCGGCGCGGAACTTCGCCACCTCCTCCAGAAAGTCGTTGTGGGCGTTGAAGAAGAACGAGAGGCGCGGGGCAAACGCATCCACGTCCAGCCCGGCATCTATGGCCGCCTGGACGTAGGCGATGCCGTTGGCCAGGGTGAAGGCGACCTCCTGAACCGCCGTAGAGCCGGCCTCGCGGATGTGGTAGCCGCTGATACTGATGGTGTTCCACTCCGGGACTTCCCTGGCGCAGTAGCGGATGAGGTCAGTCACCAGGCGCATGGAGGGCCGGGGCGGGAAGATATAGGTGCCCCGGGCGATGTACTCCTTCAGAATGTCGTTCTGGACCGTGCCGCGCAGCCGTTTGGGGTCCACCCCCTGCTCTTTGGCGACGGCGATGTACATGGCCAGCAGGATGGCCGCCGGAGCGTTGATGGTCATGGAGGTGCTGATCTGGTCCAGGGGGATGCCGTTGAAGAGGACGCGCATGTCGTCCAGACTGCTGATGGAGACCCCCACTTTGCCCACCTCGCCGGAAGCCAGGGGGTCGTCCGCATCGTAGCCCAACTGGGTGGGGAGGTCAAAGGCCACGGAGAGGCCGGTCTGCCCCTGGGCCAGCAGGTAGCGGTAGCGGGCGTTGGACTCCTCGGCGGTGGCGTATCCGGCGTACTGGCGCATCGTCCAGAGCCGCCCCCGGTACATCGTTGGCTGGACGCCCCGGGTGAACGGGTACTCGCCGGGGAAGCCCAGGTCCTGCAGGTAATCCACCGGTACATCGGCGGGGGTGTAGATACAGTCCAGCGGGATGCCGGAGAGAGTCTCAAACCGCTCCTGCCGTTCAGGGAACCGCCGGAGGGTCGGTTCCAGGGTTCGCTTTTCCCATTCCGCACGGGCACGGGTCAGGTCGTCCATCGGGCCTCCTGGAGGAGAATCGGAGAATCGGAGAATCAGAGAATCAGAGAATCAAGAATCAAGAATCAGAGAGGCGGAGAATCAGGGCGTGGAAGGGCACGGGCTGTTGATAATATACCGCGAAAGTGGAATCTGGTCAAAAACGCTTGACATTCTCCCCTTCCGATGGTATAAGCATTCGTTGAGGGTCGCTCTGACGGCCTGGAATCCGAGGACGGTGGAATGGCAGACCTTTCCGTCTCCCTGTGTGGTGTCCGGTTGCCCAACCCCACGGTGCTGGCCTCCGGCATCCTGGGGCTGAGCCACGGCGTGCTGGTCCGGGTGGCCCGCTCCGGCGCCGGCGCCGTCACCACCAAGTCCATCAGCCTGGCCCCCCGCGATGGCTACCCCAACCCCGTCATCGTGGAGTGGGGGGAGGGTCTCATCAACGCCGTCGGTCTCTCCAACCCTGGGGTGGAGGTCATGGTGGACGAAATCCGCGCCGCCAAAGAGCAACTGGCCCCCCTGGGCGTACCGGTCATCGCCAGCATCTTCGCTGATACCATCTACGACTTCGGCACCATCGCCCGCTACGTCTCCGAGGCCCGCCCCGACCTGATGGAGGTCAACATCTCCTGCCCCAACATAGACGACCAGTACCTGCGGATGTTCGCCGCCGACCCCTACGTCTCCGCGCAGGTGACCCGCCGGGTGAAGGCCAATACGGACATCCCCGTGCTGGTGAAACTCTCCCCCAACGTGACCGACATCGTCCGCATCGCCGAGGCGGTGGTGGAGGCCGGTGCGGACGGCATCACCGCCGTCAACAGCCTGGGGCCGGGCCTGATTCTGGACATAGAGACCGCCCGACCCATCCTCTCTCACGGGACCGGCGGGGTGAGCGGGCCCGCCATGCGCCCCATCGCCGTCCGCTGCGTCTCCGACATCTGCCGGGCGGTGGACGTCCCCGTGATCGCCACCGGCGGCGTCACCACCGCGCGGGACGCCGTGGAGATGCTCCTGGTGGGCGCCACCGCCGTCGGTATCGGCTCCGCCCTCTACTATCGGGGCCTGGAGGTCTTCCGGGAAGTCTGCCAGGGCATCCAGGACTACATGGAGCGGCACGGCTACCAGCGGATAGAGGACTTTCGCGGCCGGGCTCTGGAAATCATGGGACGCAGATGAACGCCGATTTCCGCCGATTCCCCCTGTATCCTTGCATCCTTGTATCCTTTATCTCCTTCCTCCTCGCCGCTTGCACCCCCATCGGCCCCGTGCGCGTCACCCTGGTCGCCGACGGCCAGACCCGCGTCCTGACCACCGACGCCCAGACGGTGGGGGAACTGCTGGCGCGGGCAGGGATCACGCTGGACGAAGATGACCGCGTCGTCCCGCCGGAGACCGTCCTCCTGACCGACGGGATGACCGTCCGGGTGGTGCGGGTGGAGGTCCGCACCGAGACGGTCCAGCAGACCCTCCCCTACGGACGGGAGACGGTGCGGGACGCGACGGTCCCGGTCGGCCAGACCCGCCTCCTGCGGGCCGGGGTGAACGGCGTGGAGGAATTGACCTACGTCATCACGCTGGAGGACGGGGTGGAGATGGAGCGGCGCCTGGCCCGACGGGTCACCGTCCGGGAACCCCAGAACGAGATTCTGCTGGTGGGGGCGCGGGAGGAAGTGACGTCGGTGCCCATATCCGGCACCGTCGCCTACCTCTCCGCCCACAACGCCTGGGTGATGCGGGGGACCACCGGCAGCCGCCGCCGTCTGACGGCTACCGGAGACCTGGACGGCCGGGTCTTTGACCTCTCGCCGGACGGCAGCCGGCTCCTCTTCACCCGGACCGCCACCGAGACCGGCGTGCTGAACACCCTGTGGCTGATAGATACGGTCACGCCGGGGGCCGAGCCGGTGCGGCTGCCGGAGCAGAACGTCCTCTGGGCGGCCTGGTCGCCGGACGGGCGGTGGATCGCGTACTCCACCGGCGCGCCGCGCGAGGCGCCGCCGGGCTGGGAGGCGGCCAACGACCTCTTTGGGGCCCGTCCCCAGGACGACGGCCGGCTGCGGGATCGCCGTCGGGTGCTGGGGCCGTCGGCAGGCGGCACCTACGGCTGGTGGGGGACGACCTTCGCCTGGGCCCCTGCCGGGGAGGGCGGCGAATCCACCCTTCTGGCCTACGCCCGCGCCGACGAAATCGGCCAGGTGGACCTCTCCGCCCGCAAGCCGGAGGCGGTCCCGCTGGTCCAGTTCCCGCCGTTCCGCACCTATGCCCCCTGGGCCTGGGTGCCGACCCTCTCCTGGTCGCCGGAGGGGGCATTTCTGGTCACCGTCCTGCACGGCCCCTCGCCCACCGGGGAGGCGCCGGAAGATAGCCCGGTCTTTGACATCTACGCCCTGGGCGGGGTGGCGCAGGCTGACCGCCTGCGTTCCGGTAGACTCTTCCAGGCCCGGCTGGTCCCAGAGGCGGGGATGTGGGCGGCGCCGTCGTTCTCGCCGGATGGCGACCTCATTCTCTTCGGGCGGGCCCGGGTCCCCTACGCCTCGCAGACCAGCACCTATGACCTCTACCGGATGGACCGGGACGGGTCGGACCGGCGGCTGCTGTTCCCGCAGGACCCCCGGGAGCCGGGGCTGGAGTACCCGGCGGTGGCCTGGGACCCGGCGGGCGGACGGGTGCTGGTGGTCTATCGGGGCGACCTCTGGCTGGTGACAGTGGATGGCCAGGCCCGCCGGGTGACCGAAGACGGCGCGGTCACCCTGGCCCGCTGGCGGGGGAGGTAGGACGCAGATAAACGCAGATGGGCGCGGATTTTTCGCTTGCCCATTTTCGGGAGCGGGATATAATTCTCACAGAGAAGGTAGTGATGTCGGCCCTTCCGAAAATCCAGATGCTCCGCGCGCTGGATGGGTTACCACCGGATAGTCTGCGCATTGGGGCCGAGTTCGTAACTACCTACCCCGATGGCTGGGATGCCCACTTCCGCCCGCCGCTGTAGCAGTTTAACAAATTATTTGGGCAATCGCTTGAGGTGGACTTTGCCCCCTCCTCCCCCTCCCTCCATTTCCCCTCCCCTCTCCCGCTTGCGGGAGAGGGAAGGGGCCGGGGGAGGGGTGAGGGCCCCGCCGCCGAAGGCGAGCGGGAGAGGGGCCGGGGGTGAGGCGGGGTGAGGGCGAGTCGCAGTTGATTGCCCAAATAATTTTTCCAGTTGCAATAGCGGCGGGCGAAGCTGTGTCTCTGCGTCTTTGTGTGAGAACATCTTTATCCCCCGGAGAGAACGGCATGAGTTCCGAAGGAAACTACTACGACCGCTTGCGCGGGCGGCTGATGGGCCTGCCCAAAGAGCAGTTGGTGGGCATGTTGGAAGACGCTGCGAAAAACTGGCTGGCCCACGACGGCCTGTGGTTCCTGGCCGTGGAGGACGCATGCGGGATGGAAACCGCCATCCGCTGTGACGCCCAGGCCTGGGAACAGTTCTCGGCTATAGAGGCCCAGCGCATCATGCAGCGGCACGGCATCCCGGCCAACGGGGGTCTAGACGCCCTGGAGGCCGCCCTGGGCTACCGCCTGTACGCCTACCTGAACGTCCAGGAAATCCGCCGCGTGGACGAGCGGACTCTGGTATTTCAGATGAACGACTGCCGGGTTCAGGCCGCGCGCAAACGGAAGGGCCTGCCGGACTTCCCCTGCAAGCCGGTCGGGCTGGTGGAGTACTCCGTCTTCGCCCGCACCATAGACCCCCGGATCCGCACCCGCTGCATTGCCTGCCCCCCTGACCCCCACCCCGAAGAATTCTGGTGCGCCTGGGAGTTCACGATATGATGACCACTGACCACAGACCACTGACCATAGACCACTGACCACAGACCACAGACCACTGACCACTGACCACAGACCACGCAGTACATGCCTGGCGGCCTGCGCTCCAGTGGCGCAGGCTTCAGCCGTGGCGCAGGCTTCAGCCTGCAGATGCAGACCTGGCGGCCTGCGCTCCAAAAACGGAGGGACGGCGCCGGTCAACGGCGCCGTCCCCCGTCTATCCCCTCAGGTCCTGCCGGCCTCTACAGGTGGGCCAGCAGGAACTCCTCCAGCGCCCGCTTGGGACGATAACCGACTACCCGATCCACCTCCCGGCCGTCCTTAAAGAGAATCAGGGTGGGAATCCCCATAATGCCCAGCCGGGCCGGAGTGCGGGGGTTGGCGTCTACATTCATTTTCACCACCTGCACCCGACCGTTGTAATCCCGCGCGATTTCCTCCACAACCGGCGCGATCATCCGGCAGGGGCCGCACCACTCGGCCCAGAAATCCACCAGTGTCGGCAACGGCGACTTGAGAACATCGCTCTCAAAAGTGGCATCCGTCACTTCCTTCACGGCTCCTTCCCTCCTGCAGAGATAGTGGCCGCATTATCGCTCTGATGGGCAAAGTTGTCAAGTCGCTACCGGCGCAGGTGGTACGGGATGTCTATGATGACCCGCTGGAAGCCCAGACGGCGTCGCCGGTAGAGGAGCGCCGCCTTCAGAAGCCAGGCCGTCTGGTTGTGGAGCAGATTGTGCCACCAGTGCGCCGGGACGAACTCCGGCAGGATGATAGCGGCCTGCTGCCCGTCGTTGTGCTGACGGTCGGTCTCATCCAGAAAATCCAGCAGCGGCCCGACGATGGAGCGGTACGGCGAGGGGAGGATCACCAGCGGCACGTCGGGCCACCAGTGCTCCCATTTCCGCCGCACCCGTTCCCCGCTCCCCGGCTCCAGTTCCACATAGACCGCCGTCACTTCCCGGGCGATGGAACGGGCGAAGTTGACGGCGTCCACAACGCCCCGATGGACGCCGGAGATGGGGATGACCACCCGGGGGCGCGGGGGGATTTCCAGGGAGGGAGGCAGGCCGTGCATAGAGAGTTCGCAGGCCACCTCCCGGTAGTGAGCCCGAACCCGGAGGAACCAGGCGACGATGAGGGGGATGGCCAGAAGGGTGATCCAGGCCCCCTCGGTGAATTTGCTGATCCCCACAGCCAGCGTGGTCAGGCTGGTCGCCAGGGCGCCCAGGCCGTTCAGCGCGGTTTTCAGCCGCCAGCCCCGCCCCCGCTCCCGCCCCCAGTGGACGACCATGCCGGCCTGGGAGAGGGTGAAGGCCAGAAAGGCTCCGACAGCGAAGAGGGGGATGAGGGCGTGGGAATTGCCACCGAAAAGCAGAATCAGGCCGCCGGTGGCCAAGGCCAGCGCGACGATGCCGTTGGAGAAGACCAGCCGGTCGCCCAGGCCCGCCAGTTGCCGGGGGAGGAAGCTGTCCCGGGCCAGGATGGCCGCCAGACGGGGAAAGTCGGCGAAACTGGTGTTGGCCGCTACGGTCAGGATAAAGAGGGTGCTGAACTGAATCAGCAGGTAGGCCGGGCCGCTCCCCAGAAGCCGCCGGGCCAGCGCGGAGAGGATGGTCTCGTCCGGCCAGGGGACCACAGCCAGTGCCCAGGTCAGCCCGATGCTGCCGACGAAGAGAACGGCCATCAGGATAGCCATCGCGATAAGGGTGCGTCCCGCGTTGCGGGCCTCCGGGGGCCGGAAGGCCGGCACCCCGTTGCTGATGGCCTCAATCCCGGTCAGCGCGGTGCAGCCGGTGGCGAAGGCGTGGAGGATCAGGAAGGGCGTCACCGGTTCGGCAGGGGGCGGAGCCACGCGGGCCAGCTCCCCCGGCCCCTCCAGCGCCAGCCGTATCATTCCCCAGGCCAGCATCGGTAGATACGTGCCCAGGAACAGATAGACGGGAATGGACATGGCCGTCCCCGCTTCCTGAATCCCACGCAGGTTGAGCAGGGTGATGACGCCCAGCAGGAGGAGGGCCAGTTGCACCCGGTAGAGCCAGAGCACGGGGAAGGCGGAGGCGATGGCCTCCACGCCCGCCGTCAGGCTGACCGCCGCCGTCAACGTATAGTCCACCATCAGCGCGGCGGCGGCGACCAGGCCCGGCAACGTCCCCAGGTTCTCCCGGGCCACCGTGTAGGAGCCGCCGCCGGTAGGGTAGCCGTGGATGGTCTGGAAGTAGGAAAGGGCCAGCAGGACCAGCAGGCCCGTGATGGTCAGGCCGATGGGGAAGGCCAGGGCCAGTCCCGCCGCCCCGGCAACGGCCAGTCCCAGGTAGATTTCCTGATTGGCATAAGCGATGGACGAAAGGGCGTCGGGGGAGAATGCCGCCAGCGCCCGAATTTTGTTCAGCCGTCTGTGAACAAGGTGCTGAGTGGGCAAAGGAGGCCCGATCAGGAGGTCGCGAATTTTGTGGAGCATTTGCGCCCTATCCCTCCATTAGCCGGGACAACCACCCGGGAACTTCATCCAGCGGTACCACCTGGCGGTCCTTTCCCCCCCGCAACTTCATCTCTATCCCGCCCGCTTCCAGGCTCCGGCGGCTCACGGTGACCCGGACCGGGCAGCCGATGAGGTCGGCGTCGGCAAACTTGACCCCGGCGCTTTCGTCCCGGTCGTCGCAGAGGACGGAGCCGGCCAGCAGGCGGCGGACCTCCTCCGCCGCCTCCCGCACCGGCTCCTCCTTCCCCAGCACGACCAGGTGGACGTCAAAGGGGGCCAGGGCCGGGGGCCAGACCAGGCCGAACTCGTCCCGGCAGGTCTCGGCGACGGCGGCGACCCAGCCCTCCGGTTCGGCCCGGCACCATCCCATGGCTACCGGGCGGAGCGCCCCAGCGGGGTCGGCATGGAGATGAGGCCCCATGGCGCAGTCGGCCCTCCAGGAAGCCAGCACTGTCCCTGAGAGCGACTCCAGCGGCGCGCCGCACTGAGAGCATGGGAGACCGGCCCGGGCCTGCGCGATGTCTTCCCGCAGGGTGACGGCGAAATCGCGCGGGTAGTTGACCCCCGTCAGATGGTACCCCTCCCGATTGGCCCCGGCGACGAAGTTGGCTCCGGCCCGAATGGAGAGGTCCCCGACAACCAGCGCCCCCGCCCCGTCCTGCGTTGGGCGCACCCGCAGGCCCATCGGGGAAGCGTACCCCGGTACCGCGCCGATGGCCCGAATCTCCCCCTCCGTCGCCGGGCGGAGGTCGGATACCCCCAGCAGGCGGCCCAGTTTGGCCTCGTTCACCTCCAGGTCGCCCCGGATGACGACGAAGACCACCACCCCCTGCCCCTCCGGCCCCGTGGCGTAGAAGACGGCCTTCAGGGTGCGGGCGGTGGGGACCCCCACGTAGGCGGCGACGTCGGCGATGGTGGGGCAATCCGGGGTCGCCACCGGGCGGACGTCCTCCAGGGGCTCCGGCTCCGGGGGTGGCAGTTGGAAGCGGGCGGCTTCAGCGGTGGCTATGTAGCCACAGGCCGGGCAGCGGAGGGCTTCCGTCTCGCCGGAGGGGTGCGGGAAGAGG
>DAOTWL010000347.1:0-2771 GCA_034435875.1 Anaerolineae bacterium | reverse complement strand
ATTCCACAGGCCGCGCGCCGACTGGATAGTACGTATCATGCCGCACAACGTGCTGTAGAGAACCTTATCCAGCAAGGAATTCTGGAACCAAAGGGAGAGGCTTCCTACGGCAGGACATATCAGGCCCCACAAATCCTGCAGAGAATTGAAGAACCCGTACCGGGGATGGTTCATTTTCCGGACGAAATTGGTGACCCTTTTGAAGAGCGTTAAAAATTACACACGTCTGTTTTATTGCCTGCCATTTTCTTGCCAACAGCCCGAGTGCTACCCAGAAACTTGCGTAGCGCAAGATTAATCTTGCGCCACACGCTCGTTTCTGACCCGCGGGAATGGCGCCCCGCCATGGAATACTCGCAATGGCCGAACTGTGCCCCCCACCCCCCCCTTCTCCCACTGGCCTTCGGCCGGGGAGAGGGGGGATCAGAAGCCCCCTTCCCCTCTCCCCCAGTGGGAGAGGGGAAGGGGGTTGGGGGGTAGGGGTGAGGGCAAAAAGTGTCACAATTACGAACCATCCACCGTACCGGCATAGAATTGCATTTTAGGCCTTAAAATGCAATTTCATCTCGCAGAATTGTCATCAAGTATAATTCTGATTTCCCAGGAGGAACCATGTCCAACCAGTCGCAGACCACCCGCAAGGTTCTGGCCGAATACACCTATACCGTCCCGACCGTGGAGCGGGGCTACACCGGGCAGACCCTCTACGTCAACCTCTCCGACTACACCATCGCCGCCAAACCGGTCACCGAAGAGATGAAGGAGAAGTTCATCGGTGGCCGGGGGTTCGGCCTCTGGCTCCTCTGGCACGGGACCCGCGACGATACAAAGTGGAACGACCCGGAGAACGAAATCGTCATCTCCTCCGGCCCCATCGGCGGCATCACCCAGTACCCCGGCTCCGGCAAGTCCCTGGTGGTCACCATCTCCCCCCTGACCGACATCCCCATAGACTCCAACGTCGGCGGCCACTTCGGCCCCCTCCTCAAGTTCGCCGGGTGGGACGCCATAGAAATCCAGGGCAAGGCCGACCGGGAGGTCATCGTCGTCATTGACGGGCAGCAGGGCCGCATCACCATTGAGGAGGCCCCCGATGCCCCGGTGGACACTCATCTCATCGGCGAGTGGCTCATCCGCCAGATGGCGGAGAAGGAGGAGGACCGCTACTTCATGTCCGCCGTCTCCGCCGGGCAGGGGGGCGAGCACACCCGCATCGGGTGCCTCAACTTCGCCTTCTACGACCGCCGTCGGGGCGCGTTTCGCTTCAAGCAGGCCGGACGGGGCGGCACCGGCACCGTCTTTCGGAATAAGCACATCAAGGCGCTGGTGGTGAAGAGTCCGCCCGTCCGCGCCGACTCCGTCCACCCCGCCGACCTGGAGCGCATCGCCCGCGCCGGCATGCGCCTGCACAAAGAAATCCACGACTACGACGACTCCCAGAACCGCATGCGCCGCCGGGGGACCACCTACCTGGTCCAGATTATGAGCGACTACGACCTCCTCCCCGTCCACAACTTCAAGTACGGCGGCCATCCGGATGCCTCCAAAATCAACGGCGACGTCTGGGAGTCCCGCTTCCGCCAGGGCCTCCCCGATGGCTGCTGGTACGGCTGTACCATGTCCTGCTCCCACGCGGTGGACGGCTACACCGTCCGCACCGGCCCCTACAAGGGCCAGAGGGTCATCGTGGACGGGCCGGAGTACGAGACGGTGGCCGGCGTCGGCTCCAACTGCGGCATCTTTGACCCCGATGCCATCCTGGAGATTAACTTCTACTGCGACACCTACGGCATAGACACCATCTCCTTCGGCACCCTCACCGCCTTCGTGATGGAGTGCTACGAGGCCGGGATTCTGGATAAAGAGAAGACCGGCGGGCTGGAACTCCGCTTCGGCAACGCCGACGCGGCCATAGAACTCCTCCACCAGATGGCCCGGGGCGAAGGCTTCGGCAAAATCGCCGGACAGGGCATCCGCTTTATGAAGAAGTACTTCGTGGAGCACTTCGGCGCCGACCCCCAGTTCGTCCAGGACATCGGGATGGAGGCGAAGGGGCTGGAATACTCCGAGTACGTCTCCAAAGAGTCGCTGGCCCAGCAGGGCGGCTACGGTCTGGCCAACAAGGGCCCTCAGCACGACGAGGCCTGGCTCATCTTTATGGACATGGTCAGCAACCTCCTGCCGACCTTTGAGGACAAGGCGGAGGCGCTCCACTACTTTCCGATGTTCCGCACCTGGTTCGGGCTGGTGGGCCACTGCAAACTCCCCTGGAACGACATCATCCCGCCCGACAACAAGTACACCTCCGAACCGGCCAAAATCCCCGCCCATGTCCAGAACTACGTGGACCTTTTCTCCGGGGTGACGGGGAGGCAGATCACCCGCGAGGAACTCATCATGATGTCCGAGCGGGTCTACAACTTCCAGCGGGTCTTCAACCTGCGCCGGGGCTATGGCCGTCGGGACCACGATAACGTCCCGTATCGTTCTCTCGGGCCGGCGACGGTGGAGGAATATGAGTCGCGTGCCGAGCGGTACGACAAGCAACTGCGGGAACTGCTGGGGCTGGACCCGGCGCAGATGACAACCCAGGAGAAGTTGGCCGCGCTGCGGAGGTACCGGGAGGAGCAGTACGAGCGGCTGAAGGACGCCGTCTACGCCCGCCGGGGCTGGACCCGGGATGGCGTCCCCACGCTGGAGACGCTGCGGCGGTTGGGGATTGACTACCCCGACGTCGTCGCGGTGGTGCAGCGGTATCTGTAGAGAAGAGG
>DAOTWL010000346.1:0-2414 GCA_034435875.1 Anaerolineae bacterium | reverse complement strand
GGGCTTCCCGAGAAACGGATGACCCTTTTTGCAGGTGTTACCATTGCCCTCACCCGCCTCACCCCCGGCCCCTCTCCCGCTCGCCTTCGGCGGCAGCCCTCACTCCCGGCCCCTCTCCCGCAAGCGGGAGAGGGGAGCAGGAGGGGGGAGGGAGTTAAGGGAGGGGTGTTGCGGCGGCCTTCGGCCGCCGCAAAACCCCTCTGAATGGCCGCCCCGTTCGGCCAGGATAACTGCTGGCAGTTTCCTACCTCCACAGCGACGTTCTCCGAAGCGTCAACGAAGGTTGACGCCTGGCGCGCGAGCGCCCAGGGGAGGCCGATTTCCCATCGGCGCTCCCGGCGGCGGGAAGTGAAGAGCCCAATCCAGCCTGAAGTTAACGCTTATGGGGTGAGGCCCCCCCTGTGCTTCGTGCCTCACTCCGGACCTTTGACCGGAGGGGGTTGGGGAGCGTTTGAGGGTTCAGGAAGGGCCTGGGGGGTGCACCTTCGGCGTCCACGGGGCGCCGGGGAGCCGGCAGGACGCCATCGTCGGCCTCTACGGGGACGCGCTGCGGGTGTGCCTGCGCGCCCCAGCGACGGAGGGGAAGGCCAACCAGGCCCTGCGGGCCTTCCTGGCCCGGCAACTGGGCGTGTCGGTGGACGCGGTGGAGATTCTCTCCGGCCACACTGCCCGGCACAAAGGGGTTCGGGTGGTCGGGGTGACGGCCGAAGAGGTCCGCGCGCTGCTGAAAACTGAGTATAACTGAAAGGGGTACGATGGCCAAACAAATTTGCGAACCGGGAACCTATCTGTATCCTCTGCCGGTGATACTGGTCAGTTGCGGCCGGGGGGATGCGGCCAGCATCATCACCCTCTCCTGGGTGGGGACGTTGTGCTCCACCCCGCCGATGATCGGCATCGGGGTACGGCCTTCCCGCCACTCCCACCACCTCATCCGGGACGTGGGGGCATTCGTCGTCAACCTGCCCACCGCCGAACAGGTGCATGCGGCGGATACCTGCGGCCGCGTCTCCGGGAAGGACGTGGACAAGTGGGCCGCCTGCGGCTTCACCCGCGCTCCCGGGGTTCGGGTACAGGTCCCCCTCATCGCCGAGTGCCCCGTCAACATAGAATGCCACCTTCGCCACACCGTCCCGCTGGGTAGCCACGACCTGTTCATCGGCGAAGTGGTCGCCGTCCACGTGGACGAGGCGGTTCTGGATGAAGGAGGACGGGTGGATTTCGCCCGGCTGGCGCCGTTTCTCTACACGGGGCGGGACTACTGGCGGCTGGGGGAGCGCCTGGCGCCGGTGGGGTTTTCGGTGAAATCATGAAACGTGCCAGCCACTTCGGGAAGTGCCTGGCCCGTTCAGGCCGGGCGGCTCCCGCTACCAGGCGGAAGCCGTGGGGAGCGTATCCAGGGTCTGGCCGTGGAGGGCCCGCCGCATCGCCTCCCGGTCGTCCCAGGGGTACTCCACCGTCCCGAAGCACATGGACTGTTCGTGCCCCTTGCCGCAGGCGATGACCACGTCCCCGGGGCGGGCTATCTGACATGCCCGCAGAATCGCCTCCCCCCGGTCGGGGACCTGGAAGAGGTCCACTCCCTCCCGCTTCCCGGCCTCCCGCGCCGCCGCCGCAATGACGGCCATGATCTCCTCCAGGTCCTCCGTCCGGGGGTCCTCGGCGGTCACGACGACCACGTCGGCCAGTTCTCCGGCCACCCGCCCCATCAGCGTCCGCTTCTGCCGGTCCCGCAGTCCGGCGCAGCCGAAGACGACGATGACCCGCCCTGGGGCCATCTCCCGCGCCGTCCGCAGGGCCTGCTCCAGCGCGTTGGGGGTGTGGGCGAAGTCCACAATCGCCAGGAAGTCCTGCCCCTCGTCTATCCGCTCCATCCGCCCCGGCACCCCCCGTACCGCCGCGACCCCGCGCGCGATGGCCTCCGCCGGGATGCCCAGGGCCACCGCCGCTGCTGCGGCCGCCAGGATGTTGCTGACGTTGTACGCGCCGACCAGCGAGGTCGTCACCTCCAGCGGGCCGTCGGGGAGATTCAGGGTCAGACGGGTGGCGTCGGGACCGTGCCGGACCTCCCGGACGGTCACGTCCGCCGGGCTGGAGCGACTGTAGGTCAGGTGACGGTCGGCCGGGAAGGGGCGGAGGAGGTCGTAAGAACTGTCGTCCCGGTTGAGGACGGCGACTTTGGGGACGCCCGGCTTGCGGAAGGAGCGGCTCAGTCCCTCAAAGAGCATCGCTTTGGCCTGCCGGTACGCCTCCAGCGAGCCGTGAAAGTCCAGGTGCTCGTGGGTGATGTTGGTGACAACGGCGACGTCAAAATCGCAGCCGGCCACCCGGTGCTGGGCCAGCCCGTGGGAGGTGACCTCCAGGACGGCGTGGGTGGCGCCCGTCTGGACCATGCGGGCCAGATACCGCTGGAG
>DAOTWL010000345.1:0-16035 GCA_034435875.1 Anaerolineae bacterium | reverse complement strand
ACCAGAAGGATGCGCTGGCCAGGACGGGCTTTGTCCAGAATCGCAGTAAGCCCCACCAGCGAGGAGGCAGCGTAAGTGTTGCCGATCCGGTCCACCAGAAGGCCGACCTGAATCTGTTCCGGTTTGAACCCCAGTTGCCGGGCGACGGTCTGCGGGAACTTGACGTTGGGCTGATGGAAGACGGCGTGGTCGTAGTCAGCGGGGGTAGCCCCCAGCGCCTCCATCAGCGCGTGGGCCGCCCCGATGATGTGCTTGAAGTAGGCCGGCTCGCCGGTAAACCGCCCGCCGTGGGAGGGATAGTGCTGGTAGGCCCGCCGCCAGAAGTCCGGCGTGTCCGTCACATAGGAGAGGCTCCCCTCCACGACGGCCAGCGCCTCCTCCGCAGGACCCACGAGATAAGCCGCGCCGCCCGAAGCGGCGGTGTACTCCAGCGCGTCGCCGGGGCGGGCCTGGGCGGTATCTGCGCCCACAGCCAGCGTGTAGCGGGCCATACCGGAGCCGACGAAGCCGATGGCGGCCTGCAGGGCCTCCGTCCCGGCCTTGCAGGCGAACTCCCAGTCCCCCGCCTGGACGTAGGGGGTGGCCCCGATGGCCTCGGCCAGGATAGTGGAGGTCGGCTTGACCGCGTAGGGATGGGATTCGCTCCCCACCCAGACGGCGCGGATGAGGGCGGGGTCCACGTTCCCGGCCCGCGCCAGCGCGTTGCGGGCCGCCTCTATGGAGATGGTGACCACGTCCTCATCCGGCCCTGCCACTGCCTTTTCGGTGACGGGTGTCTCCCCCTCCCCGCCGGTCCAGATCCGGGCGACCTCCGTCGCCGGAAGCCGGTAGCGGGGGATATAGGCCCCGTAGCCGATAATGCCAACAGGTCTATCCGTTCGCAACAATCGGGTCTCCATTGTCGGAAATCAAGAATCAAAGAATCAGAGAATCAGCGATTCTCCGATTCTTTTGATTCTTCTGATTCTTTGATTCTCCTGATTCTCCTGATTCTCCCCAGCCACTCCTCCGCCCGGTCGGGGCGGACAACGCCCTCGGCGACCATTTGCCGGGCGACCTCTTCTATCTCCTCCCCGACGGCGCCGACGGCAATAGCGACCTGCCGGGCGTGGAGGGCCATGTGGCCCTTCTGGATGCCCTCCGTCGCCAGGGCGCGCAGGGCGGCCAGGTTCTGGGCCAGCCCGACAGCGGCCATGATTTCTGCCAGTTCCCGGGCGGATTGGACCCCCAGGATTTTCAGGGCGACGCGCGCCGTCGGGTGGACGCGGGTGGCGCCGCCCACCGTCCCCACGGCCAGCGGGAGTTCCAGTCGGCCCACCAGGTTGCCCTTCTCGTCCAGCCCCCAGGTGGAGAGACTGGTGTAGCGGCCGGAGCGGGCGGCGTAGGCGTGGGCCCCGGCCTCTATGGCCCGCCAGTCCTGCCCGGTCGCCAGCGCCACCGCGTCTATGCCGTTGAGGATGCCCTTGTTGTGGGTCGCGGCCCGATACGGGTCGGCGGCGGCGAAGGCCCAGGCCTCCACCACCCCCCGCGCCACCTGCTCTCCGGCGAAGCCGTCAAAGGCCAGCGCGGCGGCGGGGATGGCGCACTCCGCCCAGGCCAGCCGCCGGTCAGCCAGATTGGAGAGGATCCGCAACCCGACCCGTCCGCCAGTGATTTCGGCAATCAAGGGGGCCAGTCGCTCGCAGGCCGTGTTGACCGCGTTGGCCCCCATCGCGTCCCGGACGTCGTAGACCAGGTGGACCACCAGCATGGGGCCCGCCGGTGTCTCCGGGAGCACCCGGACGATCAGGTCGCGGGCGCCGCCGCCCAGTTTCTGGAGGACCGGGTCCACCTCGCTGGCGGCGGTCAGAATCCGGTCCCGTTCGGTCACCAGCGCGGCCGCCGCCGAGGCCAGGTCGGGCACATCCAGCACCTGAATCTGGCCAATCATCTCCGGCGGGGTGGTGCCGGCGCGGAAGCCGCCGCCCTCCCGGGCCAGCCGGGCCGCGTAGGACGCCCCGGCCACGACCGATGGCTCCTCTATGACCATCGGCACCAGCACGTCCCGGCCGTTGACCTGGAAGTTGAGGGCGACCCCCAGCGGCAGGGCGTACCGGCCGACGACATTCTCAATCATCCGGTCGGCCTGCCCGGCGGAAAGGCCCGCTTCGCCCTGCAGGACAGCCGTCTCTTCCTCCGTCAGACCGGCCCAGCGGGCCACCCATTCCAGGCGCTCCTGGAGAGGCCAGTTGTAGAAACCCGAAACGCGGGACGAGGGCATAGAGCGTGTTCCGTACTCCGTGCTGGAGGTGTTCAGGACGGGCTTTATTATAAGCGCGATGGGCTGTCAAAACCTATCAGGTTTGTATCAGAAACTGGAGTCTGGCGATTCTTGAAACCGTGCAGAAATCTCCAATCGCCTATCTTCTCGGTGCCATCCCCTTCTCCTACCTGGTCGCCCGCTGGAAGGCAGGGATCAACATCTACGAGCATGGGGAGGGGAACGTCGGTGCCCGCAACGTCTACCATGTGGTGGGGCCGAAATGGGGCGTTCTGGCAGGCGTGCTGGATGTGGGTAAGGGGACGGCGGCCTGCCTGCTGGCTCAGCATCTGGCCGTCTCTCAGGCGGCGTTTCTGGCGGCCGGGTTCGCTGCTCCTCTGGGCCACAACTTCTCCCCCTTCCTGCGCTTCCGGGGCGGCAAAGGGGTTGGGGCGACGGCGGGTTTCCTCCTGGGGTTCCTGCCCCTTTCCACCCTGATTGGCGGCCTGTGGATGGGGGCGATGTACCTCCTTTCTTCCGGCGGGAGGCGTACGAGCGCATCGGGGGGCACGCGGCGGTGCGGGGGGAAATTGCGGAGGACGTGGTGCTGGCCCGGCGGGTCCGGCGGCACGGCGGACGGGTGGTTCTCCTGGATGGCGCGGAGCACCTGGACGTCCACTTCTACCGGGGGTTCTGGGAGTCGTGGCATGGACTGGCGAAAAGCGCCTTCGCCGCTCTGGAGTACCGGCTGCTGCCGACCGTGCTGATGTTTGTCTTCTACGGATTCCTGTTTCTCTGGCCGGTGTTCCTGCTCTACTGGGGGCTTCTGCAGGGGCGAATGGGGGAACCGGCATTGCGTCTGGCCCTCTTTCAGGTCTTCCTGAACAGTGGCCTCTGGTACGCTGTAGCGGTGCGCTTCCGGCTGCCGCGCATCACCGCATTCTTCTACCCGATCACCGTCCTGCTGGTGATGCTGGTCGTGCTGGACTCTATGCGTATGACGGTCTGGGGGGCATCGGCTGGAAGGAGCGGGTGTATCGGGTGCGCGAGTTGAGGTAAGGGAAGGGGTTGAGGGGCGGCGGCTGCGCCGCCGCCCCTCAACCCCCGGGGCTCATTTGTGGCGGATAATCTCCTCGCAGATGCGCACGCCCTTGAGGGCATCGTTGGTCCAGTAGTCGGCCCCAACGAAGCGGCAAATCTGCTCGTTCATCATCCCGCCGCCGATGATGAGGATGGAGGGAGAGATGGCGGCCCGGAGCAGGCGCACCGTCTCCCGCATGCTCTCATAGGAGGAAGTAATCAGGCCGGAGATGCCGATGACATCCGGCTGCCAGGCGAGGGCTCGCTCCAGGAACCGTTGCGGCCGCACTCCTTTCTGTGAAACCTGCACAATAGTTGGTATTTCGGAACTTCGTGGTATAATATTGATCCCCCAAGGAGGTTCAGAACATGCTTATCATCGGCGAGAAAATCAACGGTACTTTGAAGAAGGTCGGTGCGGCCGTCCTGGAACGGGACGCGGTTTTCATCCAGGACCTGGCCCGACGGCAGGTTGAGGCCGGGGCCGATTCCATTGACGTCAATGCCGGAACCCCGGCCACGCGCGAGCCCGAGGACCTGGTCTGGCTGGTGGAGACGGTCCAGGCAGTGGTGGAGGTCCCCCTCTGCCTGGATAGCGCCAACCCGAAGGCGCTGGCGGCTGCTCTGGAGCGGACGGCCCGTCCGCCCCTTATCAACTCCATCAACGGCGAGGAGTCCCGCCTGACGGGGATTCTCCCCCTCATTCCGGGCCGCACCGCTGGCGTCATCGCGATGCTCCTGGATGATGCCGGTATGCCGAAAGGAGTGGAGGACCGGCTGCGGGTGGCCCACAACGTCATAGAGCGGACCCGCGCCGCCGGCATCCCGGACGAGCAGGTCTACGTGGACCCGCTGGTGATGGCCGTTGCCACCCAGCAGAACGGCGCGCTGGTGGCGCTGGAGACGATGCGCACCCTTCGGGCTCAGTACCCCAGCATCCGCTTCAGTGTGGGGCTGAGCAACGTCTCTTTTGGACTGCCGCTGCGCTCCCTGGTTAACCAGGCCTTCCTGACGCTGGCCCTCTATGAGGGTCTGGATGCGGCCATCATGGACCCGCTGGATCGGGGGGTGATGGGGACATTGCTGGCGACGGAGGTCGTCCTGGGCCGGGACCGGTTCTGCCGCCGGTACACCGGGGCATACCGGGCCGGGCGCCTCCCCCGGCCGCAGTAGGGGCAGGGCTTGCCCCTGCCCTATGGGGCAACCGCAAGGGTTGCCCCTACGGCCTCACCCCTCCCTCGGCCCTTCGGGCCACCCCCTCCCCTCTCCCGAACGGAGTTCGGGAGAGGGGGGTCGGGGGGTGGGGTGAGGCCCCTCCCCCCGGCGGCTGCGCCGCCACCCCCTCCCTGAAGTTTGGCCCTTTTCGGGCAGGGGGTTAGAAAATCGCCGAAAACGGCCTCCTGCCCGGCCAGAAGAGCATTTCACTGCGGCGGCGAAGCCGCCGCAGTGAAAAAACCCGTCTTTCATCTGGTCTCAGCAAATTCAGGCAATATGCTGGAGAATTCCCCAAAGACTCCCGCTTATCGGGTGCTGGCCCTCATCCCGGCATGGAACGAGGCGCCCAGGGTCGGCCGTATCGTGGAAGGCGCGCGGGCTTTTCTCCCCGTCCTGGTCGTGGACGACGGCTCTACCGACGGGACGGCGGAGGTGGCCCGCGCGGCCGGTGCAACGGTGGTCCGGCATCCCCACAACCGGGGCAAGGGGGCCGCCCTGAAAACCGGCTTCGCCTGGGCCCTGGAGCATGGCTACGACGCCGTCCTCACCCTGGACGCCGACGGCCAGCACGACCCCGCCGAGATTCCCCAGTTTTTGGCCGCGCTGGAGGCGGGGGCCGGAGACCTCATCATCGGGCGGCGGGAGTTTCGCCGTATGCCCTGGCCGCGCTGGTGGTCCACGCCCCTGGGAACCTTCCTGCTTTCGCTGGCTCTGGGCCGCTACATCCCGGATAACCAGAGCGGCTACCGGCTCATCACCCGGCGGGCCCTGGAGGCGTTCCATCTGACCACGACCGGATTTGAAATGGAAGTGGAGATGATCGCCGAAGCGGTCCGGCTGGGACTGCCCATCGGCTGGGTCCCCATTCGCACCATCTACGGCATCGGCAAACCCAGTTACTTTCACCCCATCAAGGACACCCTCCGATTCCTGCGCATGGTCTGGTGGATTGGGAAGAGGCAGCGATTGGCCCGCAGTTCTCCCTGACGACCTCCTTCCTTCCCCAGAAACCACCCCCTAACTCGCCGCTTGCACTTGCCACAGCGTGTGGTATAATAGCCACTACCCCACCCCTACATATGGTGTTTTAGAGGATTTGTACCACCATATCTGGTAGTCGTTTTCCCCTGGAAAGGAGCCCCATGCAGTGTCCATATTGTGGTGCTTCACGTACTCATGTCATTGCCACCGACCACGATGCCCGGGGAATTCGTCGGCGCCGGGAGTGTTCTCAGTGCCGACAGCGGTTCACCACGCTGGAGCGCGCCATCCTCACCACGCCGCTGGTGATCAAACGGGACGGCCGTCGGGAGGAATTCAGTCGGGAAAAACTGCTGGCGGGCCTGCGCACCGCCTGTGCCCGCCGGCCCATTTCCGCCGACGCGCTGGAGCGACTGGCCGACCGGGTAGAGGAATACATCCGCCAGACCGGGCGGACCGAAGTCCCCAGTAAGATGATCGGCGACCGGGTGATCGCGGAGTTGCGGGAACTGGACCCCGTCTCCTACATCCGCTACGCCATCGTCTATCTGGGACTGGAGGACCTGGCGGCGGTGCGGGCGGAGATCAACCGCCTGCTGGAGGGTGAATCATCTTCAGCGGGCACGATTCGGTGACCGGGGGGAGGGAGCCGATGTCGCGAGGGAAATCCCAGGATTCGGTCATAAACCGCCTGTCGCCGAATGCGCTGGAGGTGCTGCGAAGGCGGTATCTGCGCCGGGGGCCCGACGGGAAGCCCGCCGAGACGGTGGAGGAGATGTTTCGTCGGGTGGCGCATCACGTTGCCGCAGTGGAGGCGGCCTGGAACGGGGGGGTGCAGGCCGCCGAAGAAATCTTCTACGACCTGCTGACCTCTCTCCGTTTCGTCCCCAACTCCCCGACGTTCACCGGGGCGGGAACCCCGCTGGGGCAACTGGCGGCGTGTTTCGTTCTCGCCATCAGCGACGATATGGGCCGCCGCGACGATGGCATCTTCCAGACCCTGCGCAACATGGCCCTCATCCACCAGACCGGCGGGGGCACCGGCTTCTCCTTCTCCCGCCTGCGCCCCAAAGATACCGTTGTCATCTCCAGCGGCGGGAAGGCGACCGGCCCCGTCGGCTTCATGCGCGTGTACGACCTGGCCTGCGAGATTGTCAGCCAGGGCGGCACCCGCCGGGGTGCCAATATGGGCGTCCTCCGGGTGGACCACCCGGACATTGAGGAGTTCATCACCTGCAAGACCGACGAGCACGCCATCAATAACTTCAACATCTCCGTCGGCGTCACCGACGCCTTTATGCGGGCCGTGGAGAACGACGAGGAGTGGGAACTGCGCTTCCCCGACGTCCTCCACCCGGACTACCGCACCTTTAATGGGACGCTGGAGGAGGCCGAACGGGCTGGTATCCCCATCAAGGTCTACAAACGGGTGCGGGCGCGGGAACTGTTTGACAAAATCGTCCGCCAGGCCCACCGCAACGGCGAACCGGGCGTCCTCTTCCTGGACACAATGAACCGCTCCAACCCGTGTCCCCACCTGGGGGCGTACGAGGCGACCAACCCTTGCGGCGAGCAACCCCTCCTCCCCTACGAGAACTGTTGCCTGGGCTCCATCAATCTGGCCCGGCACGGGGTGCCGTCGGACGGCCGCGCCCGCGTGGACTGGGACCTGCTCCGGAAAACGGTGGAGCAGGCCGTCCGCTTCCTGGACGACGTGGTGGAGGCCAATGCCTACGTCCCCGCTATCCCCCAACTGAAGGAGGCGGCCCACCGCACCCGCCGCATTGGGCTGGGCATCATGGCCCTGGGCGACGTGATGTATATGCTGGGGGTCCGCTACGGGAGCGAGGAGGCCCAGGAACTGGCCTCCCAGATGATGGAGTTCATCCGCTACCACGCGATGCGGGCCAGCATCGCGCTGGCCCGGGAACGGGGCCCCTTCCCGGCCATCAAGGGAAGCATCTACGACCCTGAGGACATGCGCTGGACGCCGCCGGTCCCGCTGGTTCCGTATACCCGTCTGGAGCGGTGGGGCCGTCCCCCGCTGGACTGGGGGGAGATTCTGGCGGGCATCCGGCAGTACGGCATCCGCAACGCGGCCCAACTGACCATTGCCCCGACGGGCACCATCGCCACCATCGCGGGTTGCGAGGCCTACGGCTGCGAGCCCGTCTACGCGCTGGCCTACACCCGCAAAGTCCACGACGAGGGGAAGGAGATAGAACTCCGCTACGTCAGCCCGCTGTTCCTGCAGGCCCTGGAGCGGGCCGGAATGGATGAACCGACCCGGGAGCGCATCCTGGAGCGGGTCCTCTTCACCGGAAGTTGCCAGGACGTCCCCGAGGTGCCGCCGGAAATCCGCCATGTCTTTGTCGTGGCCGGGGACATCACCGCCGAGGAGCACGTGCGGATGCAGGCGGCGCTGCAAGTGTTCGTGGACGCGGCCATCTCCAAGACCATCAACTTCCCCGCCGACGCCACCCCTGAGGACGTCGCCCGCGCCTACATGCTGGCCTGGAAACTGGGCTGTAAGGGGTTGACGGTCTACGTGACCGGCTCCCGGGAGAAGGTGGTTCTGGAGACGGAGGCCGTCCGCAAGGCGCGCGCAGGGGCCGCCGGGGCGCCGGCAGGGGCGCCGGCGGGGGTATCTCTGACGGCCCCTGCACCGGTGCCGGTTCGTCCTCGCCCCCACATCCTGGAGGGGCGGACGTATCGTATCACTACTCCGCTGGGGACGGCTTATGTCACCGTCAATTGCAACGGAGAGGGGGAGCCGTTTGAGGTCTTCCTGAATGTGGGGAAGGCCGGGTCGGATACGGCGGCGGTGGCGGAGGCCATCGGTCGGCTGATCTCCCTGATCCTCCGGATTCCCTCCCCGCTGCCGGCCCGGCGTCGTCTCCAGCAGGTGGTGAGGCAGTTGCGGGGCATCGGGGGCGGGCGACCGACGGGCTTCGGGCGGGACCGGGTGCAATCCCTGCCCGACGGCGTCGCGCAGGTGCTGGCGGAGTTTCTGGGGCTGGGGGCTCCTCCGGAGAAGGAGGCCGCCACGGCCCAACTCCCGCTCTTCCCCCTGGGCGACCTCTGTCCCGAATGCGGCCACGCCACGCTGGTGTACGAGGAGGGCTGCAACCGCTGCTATACCTGCGGGTACTCGGAGTGTTGAGGCTCGCGGCCACTTGCCAAAATCGGCCTGAGTGGGTATAATCTATAGCGGAGAGGTAGCGTAGTCTGGCCTAACGCGCGCGCCTGGAGAGCGCGTGAGCCGAAAGGCTCCGTGGGTTCGAATCCCACCCTCTCCGCCACCGGCCCCCCTCTCGTCGGGGGCCTTTTTCTTTTCCCGGTTTGCCTCTATCCCTGATTCGGCTATAATAATCCTCACCGGGTGCACAGAGGGCCCATATCCGGCACGGGAGGCGGTATGATTCAACTCTTATCCATCCTGGTCCTGACCTTCTCCCTGACCCTGGTCCTGCTGGGATTGCTGACGCTGTGGCTGGAGCGGGGGCCGGGGCGCTGGCAGGGGATCACGGTGACCCTTCTGGGGCTGCTGGTGGGAATTGCCTATTCCCTGCTGGCCAGCCGGTACTCCATCCTGCTCTTTGGGGACCTGATTGTCCGGGTGGACTTGCCCCGGCTCATGGCAACGGCCTTTGCCTACACGGTAGGGGTCCTGGGCGGCG
Organism: Anaerolineae bacterium; assembly: GCA_034435875.1. Lineage (GTDB taxonomy): Bacteria > Chloroflexota > Anaerolineae > B4-G1 > DUEL01 > SpSt-77. The sequence continues at coordinate 6,840 of DAOTWL010000345.1, read as the reverse complement.
CCGGGCTGGCTCTGGGCCTCTTCCTCTGGGTCACCGGACGCTATCAGGCCTGGCAGATTCGCCGCCGGGTCATCGCTACCGTCCTCCTGGTGCTGGTGCTGGGCATTCTGCTCACCTTCCTGGCCATCTGGGTGAGCCGCCATCTGGGGTGATGTACAGGGAGCAGGGAGCAAGGCGCAGGGCGCGATGATCAGTATAGACGAAGCCCGCCGGTACTATCAGGGCCACGAGAGCGCCCACGAATTTGACCATGTCCTGCGGGTGCTGGCGCTGGCCGAGCGGATTGCCCGTGCAGAGGGAGGCGACCTGGAGGTCGTTCAGGCAGCGGCCCTCCTGCACGACATCGGCCGGGCCCAGGAGGAGGTCACCGGGGAGGACCACGCGGCCATCGGCGCGGCGCGGGCGCGGGAAATCCTGGCCGGACATCCGCCGGAGAAGGTGGAGGCGGTAGCAACCGCCATCGCGTCCCACCGGTTCCGCAGCGGCCCGCCGCCCGAAACCCCCGAGGCCCGCGCCCTCTTTGACGCCGACAAACTGGACGCGATGGGGGCCGTCGGCATCGCCCGGGCCTTCGCCCGTGCCGGGGCCCGGAACCGGCGGCTCTGGGTCCCCCTGGACGTCGCGGCGGCCCAGGGCGACGGCACGCCGGAGCACACGGCCGTTCACGAGTTCGTCGTCAAACTTTCCCGGTTGCGGGAGATGATGACCACCGCCACCGGCCGCGCGCTGGCCGAGGAGCGACACGCTTTTATGGCGGAGTTCTTCGCCCGGCTGGAGGCCGAGGTACGCGGCGAACGATAACGCCGCTCTGCTGGTAGCGTGCCCGGAGAGGCTCTAGAGGAGGTAGAATATGCACCAGTGGCTCCAGTTGTTCTGGCTCTTCGTCAAAATCAACCTGCTGACGACCTCGGGCCCCGCCTCTGCGGGCCTGCTCTACAAAGAGGCGGTAGGGCATCTGATGACCGAGGAGGAGTTCATTGAGGCGGTGGGCTTCTCCAGCGTCCTGCCGGGCAGCGACGCGCTCCAGTTGGCGATGTTTATCGGCTATGAGGTGGGAGGATTGCCCGGCGCGCTGGTGGCGCTCCTGGGCTCCATTCTGCCGCCCACCGTCCTGATGCTCCTCATTGTCTCGCTCCTGCAGCGGATTCGGGGTGAGGCCTGGGTCAGCAACTTCGTCCAGGGCCTGGCGCCAGCCGTGGCCGTCCTGATGGTGCTGGTGGCCTGGAAAATCTTCGGCGAGGACGCCCGCAACTGGAAGGCCATCATCCTCGCAGCGGGCAGTTTCATCGCCTTCCAACTCAAAGTCCCGCCGGCCCTGGTCCTTCTGGCCGCCGGTCTGGTGGGCATCTGGCTCTTCCGATGAACCTGCTTCTTTGTACCAACGGCCATCCCGATACCCGTCCGGCACTGGAATACGGGGCCTGGCTAGCCGATGCCGGGCGGGCCCTGTTCCGGGAAGTGGTTCTGCTGGGGACGGTGGAGAAACCGGCCCGCCGTCCAGAGGTGGAGGCGTTGCTGGCGGAGACGGAGCGCCGTCTGGCGGAGGCGTCCGTCCCCTGTGGGCGCCGGATCCTGGCGGGCCGGCCCGAGAAACTCATCCCCCTGCTGGCCCGGGAGGGGGTGCTGACCGTCGTCGGCCCGATGACGCCTCGCCTGGCCCGGGCCCACGCCTTCTCCCGGTTGCTGGCGGCGATGGAGACGCCGGTCCTGCACGTCACCGGGGCCCCTCTGCGGCTGGCGCGGATGCTCCTCTGTACGGGGGGACTGCGCTACGCGGAGGGGGTCGTCCGGACCGGCGGGCATCTGGCGCGGGCCTTCGGGGCAACGGTTACCCTGCTTCACGTCGTGGAACCGGTCACTCTGGAGTATCCGGTGGCCAACCAGGTGAAGAATCACTGGTCCCACCTGCTGGAGACGGATACCCCTCAGGCCCGTCGGCTGCGGGAGGCGCTGGAGACGCTGAGGGAAATGGGCGTGGAGACGGAGGTGCGCGTGCGGCACGGTCCTGTCGTCCACGAAATCCTGCACGAGATTCGGGAGGGGGAGTACGACCTGGTGGGGGTGGGTTCGCCCTATTCGGCGCGCAGCCTGCGGCGGCTCTACCGGCCCAACGTCGCCGTGGAGGTGGCGGAGGCGGCGGGACGGCCCGTCCTCATCGCCCGCGCGCCGGCAGGGGACGCGGACGAGCGCGGATGAACACCGAATGGATGATGGACAAGAAATCGCTCACCGACTATTGGATTAGCGACCACGCACGAGAGGAAATGGCCCGCCGCCAAATCACCGAGGAGGATGTGGCTCAGGTTTTGGCCGCTCCGGAGCAGGTTGAAACGGTCCGCGAAGGCCGCAGAGTTTATCAGTCCAGGCTCCAATGGGGTGACCCGCCGAAGGTTTATCTCTTCGTGTTTTCGTGGATGCTGATCGTACTCCACCAGCAGCGGATTTTGAGCAGGATGAACTGTTACAGGCATGGTTTTTGCGCCCGTTGCAGATAATTGGCGAGGCAGCCCGAATGCTACCGGAAGATGTGCGGGCGCTGGCGCCGAACATCCCATGGCTGGAAATCATCGGGATGCGGAATATTCTGGTCCACGATTACTTCGGCATTGATACCGATGTCGTGTGGGATACCGTAAGCCGGGACATTCCGGCCCGGAAGCCGGCTGTAGAACGGCTTCTCCGAACTCTCTCTGACGAGGAGAGCAAATGAAAGACCTCACTGACCTCGCCCTGGATACGGCGCGCCAGCGGGGCGCCACCTACGCCGACATCCGCATTGTCCATCGGCGCACACAACAGGTGGAAGTGCGCAACGGTGTGGTCAGCAACCTGGCGGAGACGGAGACCCACGGCTTCGGCGTCCGCGTCGTCGCCGACGGCGCCTGGGGCTTCGCCGCCAGCAGTACGCTGACCCGCGAGGAGGTGGAGCGGGTCGCCGCTGAGGCGGTCCGCATCGCCCGGGCCAGCGCCACCGCGCTCCGGGAGCCGGTGGACCTGGGCCCGCCGGAGGTCCACGTGGACACCTACCGGACCCCCTTCCAGATAGACCCATTCGCCGTCCCGGTGGAGGAGAAAATCGGCCTGCTCCTGGCGGCGGACGAGGCCATGCGGCGGGTGCCGGGGGTTCGGGTGGCCCGGGGAGCGGTGGTCGCCTGGCGGGAGAACAAGACCTTCGCCAGCACCGAGGGCTCCTACATTGAGCAGGAAATCGTGGAGACCGGCGGCGGCATCGTCGCCTACGCGGTGGACGAGCAGGACATGCAGCAGCGCTCCTACCCGAACTCCTTCGCCCGGGACCAGCGCACCGGCGGCTGGGAGATTGTCCTGGCGATGGACCTGCCCGGGAATGCGGAGCGCATCGCTCAGGAAGCGGTCGCCCTGCTCACCGCCGACCCCTGCCCGGCGATGGTCACCACGCTCATCCTGGGGCCGACCCAACTGGCCCTGCAGGTCCACGAGTCCTGCGGCCATCCCACCGAACTGGACCGGGTCTTCGGGAGCGAGGCGGCCTACGCCGGCACCAGTTTCCTCACCCCGGAGAAACTGGGCGTCTTCCGCTACGGCTCCCCCATCGTCAACCTGACCGCCGACGCCACCATCCCCGGCGGCCTGGGGACTTTCGGCTATGATGACGAGGGGGTCCCGGCCCAGCGGGTGCCGCTGGTGCGGGAGGGCATCTTTGTCGGCTACCTCAGTTCCCGGGAGACAGCGGTCAAGTTGGCCCGTCTGCGCGGGCTGGATCCGGCTCAGGCCCGCTCCGGCGGCGCTATGCGCGCCTCCGGCTGGGACCGCATCCCGCTGGTCCGGATGACCAACGTCAACCTGGAGCCGGGGGAGTGGACCTTTGAGGACCTGGTCGCCGACACCGATGAGGGCATCTATATGGAGATGAACCGCTCCTGGTCCATAGACGATAAGCGGCTCAACTTCCAGTTCGGCACCGAGATTGCCTACGAAATCCGTCGGGGCAAAATGGTGCGCCTGCTGAAGAACGCCCTCTACACCGGCATGACGCCGCAGTTCTGGGGCTCCTGCGATGCCATCTGCAACGCCGACCACTGGCGGGTCTGGGGGACGCCCAACTGCGGCAAGGGCCAACCCATCCAGATTGCCCACACCGGTCACGGCGCCGCTCCGGCCCGCTTCCGCAACGTCCAAGTCGGCAGCAAGGCATAACGGAATACGCAATACGTGAAACGTGAAGCGTGAAGCGTGGAGCGTGAAGGAGGTGCGATGCGACGGGAACCGGATCGGGAACGGATTCGCCGACAGAACCGCAAGCGGAAACTGCGCCATCTGCGCCAGCAACTGGCCCAGACGAAGGACGCGGCCCGACGGCGGCGGATTATGGAGAAAATCCGCCGCATCAGCCCGACCGCGCCCGTGCCGGGAGCATAGCGGAGTGCCGTCCGTTCGTAGTCAGGCACGGAGCACAGCGGAGTGCCGTCAGACGCGGACGCGACTCCGCTTCGCTACGTCGCTTACTACAAACCGTTTGTAGTCAGGCACGGAGCATAGCGGAGTGCCGTACAGGAGAAGCCCATGCTTGGTGAAAAACACATCCGCGAGATTGTCGGACGAGTGCTGGCCCGCTCTCAGGCCGATGAGACGGAGGTGCTGTTCTTCGGCCTGGAGGAGCGGCTGACCCGTTTTGCCAACAACACCATCCACCAGAACGTCGCCGAAACGGACGCCGGTGTGGTGGTCCGGGCGGCGGTGGGCCGCCGGACCGGTGTGGGCGTGACCAACGACCTCTCCGACGCCGGCCTGGAGCGGGCCCTGGAGGCGGCCATCCGGGCCGCCCGTCTCCAGCCCGAAGACCCGAACTATCCCGGCCTGCCGGACCCGGTGCCGGTGGAGCCGGTCGCGGCCTTTGACGAGCGGACCGCCGCCTACACGCCCGACGACCGGGCGCGGGACGTCGCGGAGGTCTGCCGGCGGGCGGAGGAGGCCGGAGTCAACGCGTCCGGAGCGTTCCGGACCGCCGTCCATGAGTTCGCCGTCGCCAACAGCCATGGCCTGTTTGTCTACCATCCGACCACCATCGCCGACCTGACCACGGTGGTGATGACCGACGACAGCGCCGGGTACGCCGCCGGCGCGTCCTGGAGGGTGGGGGAGGTGGACGTCGTCGCGCTGGGGGAGGAGGCCATCGGGAAGGCCCTGCGGGGGCGGAACCCGCGCCCGCTGGAGCTGGGGGTCTATCCGGTGGTCCTGGAGTCCTACGCCGTCGGCGACATCGTGGACTTCATCGCCGGAATGGCGGGCGGTATGGCCGTCGCCGAGGGGCGCAGTTGGATGACGGGGCGGGAGGAAGGGGAGCCGGTCGCCGCTCCCGCCGTCTCCATCTGGGACGACGGGCGGGACCCGGCAGGCTGGCCGTTGCCCTTTGACTTTGAGGGCATGCCCCGCCAGCGGGTGGACATCATCCGGGAGGGCCGGGTCGGCAGTCCCGTCTACGACCGGCGCTGGGCCGCCATTGCAGGAAAGACGCCGACGGGCCACGCGCTGCCTGCGGCCAACCCCTTCTCGCCGTGGATGACGGCCTCGGCCGGTCCCCTGCCCTTTCATCCTGTGATGGGCGCGGGCGAGCACACGGTGGAGGAGATGATCGCCGCCACCGACTACGGCCTCTACGTGACCCGTTTCCATTACACGCGCGTCGTCCACCCGCGCCAGGCCGTCATCACCGGCATGACGCGGGACGGGACTTTCCTGATTGAACGGGGCGAGATTACGGTGCCGGTGCGCAACCTGCGCTTCACCCAGAGTTATGTGGAGGCGCTGGCGAACGTGGAAATGGTGGGGCGGCGGGTCCACTGCGAACGTCCGGATTTCACCGTGGTGCGGGCCCCGGCGCTGAAAATCTCCGCTTTTCATTTCACGGGGGCGACGGAGTTTTAGCTGCGTATCGCGAATCGCAAATCGCATATCGCTGTTTGTAGTAAGTGTCTCAAGCGCGGGGCGCGTTCCCGCGGGTTGGAAACTTGTGGAGCGCGGAGCGTAAGATTCCATCTTGCGCCACAAGTTTCTGGGTAGCCACAAAGCGCAGCGGAGTGACGTTGGAGCGCAGGATTTATCCTGCACCCCACGGCTTCTGGTTGGAGAGTTACGAAGCATGGGCCGGGTTGAAGATAAGCATGTAATGTCCTGCAGAACATAGAGTTCGCCCTGGTCGCGATATACCGGGAGCATCCCGAGATGACGGATTGGGACGCGATGGAGGCCGTCAAAAGTCTCATCCGGACCTACAAAGCGGAGCGGGACGGGCGTCCGGCCCCGCCGCTCCGTCTGGGGGCCCTGGCCCAGGAGGCGTATGAGTTTGTCCGGACGATGTGCGAGTGGCGGCTGGGGCGACAACCGCTGGAACTGGAGCGGGAAACGGGGGAGGGGCGAGAGAAATTCACGCTGGACACAGGCGAAGGCGCCATCTCGCTGGATGAGATGATTGCCTGTCTCCAGCGGGTCCTCAATTCTATTGAACGCTGCAAATGGGGCGACAGGGATACTTTGATTTCATGAGCCAGTTTGTCCGGTAGGCCAGGGCAGATGAAAAAACGCGTTGCCCGGTTCCCTCTTCTGGTCTACACCCCGCTGCGGCGCTGGGGCTCGCTGGGGTTGCTGACAGCGCTCGTGGTGGGAGCGTTCTGGCTGCTGATGCCGCGCGTCCTGGGGCCCACGCCGCTGCGGCCGCTGGCCCTGCTGGCTGTGCTGGCGGGTGGGGTTCTCTCTCTCTACGGCTACTTCGCCCCCCGCGTCACCCATGTCCGCTGCGAGCCGACGGGCCTGCGCCTGCAGGGGCCGCTGATGCCCCTGCTCATCTCCTACCGGCGGGTGGAG
>DAOTWL010000344.1:0-11608 GCA_034435875.1 Anaerolineae bacterium | reverse complement strand
TGGCGCCCCGCCATGGAATACTCGCAATGACAGCGCGATGGGCTCTTCCCTTCGCTCCCGGCGAAACGGCAGGTAGTTACGCCATCTGGCACTGCGCTCCAGTACGGTCACTTCTCTTTGCAGAAACCCCGGGTTGATGTACAATTGCCGCTGACCGGAGCGACGGGGCCTCCGGAGAAAGGCCATATCGGAGAGGTGGGATGAACGCGCGGGACTTGCTTCGGCTGATGGTGAGCAATCTGGCCCGAATGAAGGGCCGCGTGGCGATGACGGCCATCGGCGTCCTTATCGGCACGGCGGCCGTGGTGGTGCTCATCTCCCTGGCCGCCGGCCTCCAGCAGAGCGCCCTCCGCGACTTATCCTCCATCGGCCCTCTGACCGACATCAATGTCTATCCGATGCGCGCACTGGCGCCTTTCGGCGCCCCCACCACCGGACGGGAAGGGGTGCTGGACGACCGTACGCTGGCCGAATTCCGCAAACTCCCCGGTGTGGTCGCCGTGACTCCGAGGGAGCCGCTGAATGCCCCCGGGATGATGCGCTACGGACGACTGACGGGGGGCGCACAGATTCTGGGGATTGAGCCAAACCAGATAGACCGTCTGGACTTCTCTATGGCCAGTGGCGCGGCCCGGCTGGGGGGTGGACAGGTGATTGTGGGGGCGCAGGTGGCGGAGAGTTTCTTTGACCCCCAGGGCCGCCGTGTCTCCCAACCCCCTGACCTGCTGGGACAGACGCTCCAACGGGTGCTCACCCGCATCACCGAGGACGGGCAGCAGGTAGAACGGACGGTGCGCCTGCGGGTGGCGGGCGTCCTGGAGAAGACGGGCGGCGCCGATGATTACACCGTCTTCATGAGCCTGCAGGAGGTGCTGGAACTGAACGGGTGGTATGCGGGCCGCCGGGTCAACCCCGCCCGCGACGGCTACAGCCAGGTGCTGGTCAAGGTCGCCCGGCCTGACCAGGTGGCGGCGGTGGAGCGGGAGATTCTGCGGCGGGGGTTCTACGCGTACTCGGCCCACAGCGTCCTGCAGCAAATCAACACTTTTTTCCTGGTCGTTCAGGGGATCCTGGGCGGCATCGGGGCCATCGCCCTGCTGGTAGCGGCCTTCGGCATCGCCAACACGATGCTGATGTCCATCTACGAGCGCACGAAAGAAATTGGCCTGATGAAAGCCGTCGGCGCGACAAACCGGGATGTGATGTCCGTTTTTCTGGCCGAGTCGGGAAGCATCGGCCTGCTGGGCGGGATCGGTGGCGTGCTGCTGGGGATTCTCCTGAGCGGAATGATCAACGTTATCGCCCGTACTTACCTGATGGCCCAGGCGGCCCAGAGCGGTATCGTTTCGGAAACGGTACTCTCGTTTGTCCACACGCCGGTCTGGCTTCCCGTTTTTGCTATCGTGTTTGCCACCGGGGTGGGGGTCCTCTCCGGCATCTACCCGGCAACGCGCGCCGCATCGCTGAATCCCATTGCGGCGATCAGGTATGAATAGCCGGAAGCCGGTAGCCGGTAGCCGGAAGCCGGTAGCCGGAAGCCAGGTCTTGGAGGTTGCGTTGGAGAAAGGATACATCCAGGTCTATACCGGCGACGGGAAGGGAAAGACGACGGCGGCGCTGGGGCTGGCCCTGCGGGCCGCCGGGTACGGCATGCGCACCTACATTGGTCAATTTCTGAAGGGCCAGCCCTACGGCGAAGTGGAGGCCCTGCGGGACCACCCTCTCATCACCATTGAGCAGTACGGTGACCCGAATTGCTGGGCCCGACGCGGCGAGGTTCCCCCCGAACAGGTCGCCCGGGCCCGCCAGGGGCTGGAACGGGCCCGGGAGGCCATGCTCTCCGGCCGGTACGACATCGTGGTGCTGGATGAGGTGAACGTTGCCCTCTGGTTCGGCCTGCTCTCTGTGGAGGAGGTCCTGGCTTTCCTGGACCAGCGCCCCGAGGGTGTGGAAGTGGTTCTGACGGGTCGCCGTGCGCCGCAGGAACTGATAGACCGGGCCGACCTGGTGACGGAGATGCGGGAGGTGAAGCATTACTACCAGGCCGGAGTCCCGGCGCGAGAGGGGATTGAGCGGTGAGCAGAAGATAGGACGCGGAGAAACGCGGAGAAACGCGGATTTTTTTCTTTGTTCTAATATCTGCGTCCATCTGCGCCGCTTTTTCTTTGACCCACGCGGGAAGGCCGTGGGCCAAAAGGCCAGATTGAGGCGAGGGGGTGCCGCCGCAGGCGGCCATAGGGGGCAACCGCAAGGGTTGCCCCAGGCGAGCCCTCTGCGTTCTCTGCGGTGAATCCCTTTGTGGAGGGAGACTTTGGCGCTGGGAGAGTCGTTCCTAAGCCCTGAGCGGCCCCGACCGGAAGAGAGGGCCTCACGGCAGAGGTTGATTTTCCGGGTGGAGCAACCCTTTGGCCGGGGTTTCTCTATCGGCGATGTCCTCGTCCTCATTGGCATCGCCGTCCTCATCTATGGGGGTGTGCGGCTGGCCCTGCGTGCCCCGGAGACGGTGGAGGGGCCCACCATTTCCCTCTCCCCCGGCGCGCTGCCTTACTATGCGCTCCGCTCGGTCGGCCGCATGGCCGCCGCATATCTCCTCTCCCTGCTCTTCACCCTGGTCTATGGCCGGATAGCCGCCTACTACCGCCGGGCCGAGCAGGTCCTGATGCCTCTGCTGGATGTCCTCCAGAGCGTGCCCATCCTCTCCTTCCTGCCGGTGGTCCTGCTCAGTTTCAGTGCCATCCTGCCCGAACGGACGGCGGCGGAACTGGCTTCCATTGTCCTCATCTTCACCAGTCAGGCCTGGAATCTGACGTTTTCCTGGTATCAGTCCCTGACCACCATCCCGGTGGAACTGCGGGAGGCCAGCGCCATTTTCCGCTTCAACTCCTGGTTACGCTTTAAGGTACTGGAACTGCCCTTTGCCGCCATCAGTCTGCTCTGGAACAGCATGATGAGTTGGGCCGGGGGCTGGTTCTTCCTGATGGCGGCGGAGATTTTCACCGTGGGGCAGCGGGACTTCCGCCTCCCCGGCCTGGGGGCCTACTTGCATGAAGCGGCCAATCAGGGCGACACCCGCGCCATTCTCTGGGGCGTCGGCGCACTGGTGCTGCTCATTGTCGCGCTGGACCAACTGGTCTGGCGGCCCCTGCTGGCCTGGGCCGACCGCTTCAAACTGGAAACAGTGGAGGGGGAAAACCTGCCCACTTCCTGGTTCTACGACCTCCTGCGGAGCGCGCACATTCTGGAGCGGCTCTCCCAGGGGATCTGGCGACCGCTCAGCGAGCATCTGGATGCCTGGTTCATCCGCCGCGCCGGGGCCCCAGGCCCGGAGGCCGAACGAAGGGGCCGGCCCTGGCTCCTCTACCTGCTGGCTCTGCTGCTGGGGCTGGGATTAGCCTACGGGACCGTCCGCGCCGCGCTGATGCTGACGACGGTGCCTGCCAGCCGGTGGGGGGAAATCGGGCTGGGCGTCCTGGCGACGCTCCTGCGGGTCTCCGCCTCCCTGTTCATCGCCCTGGCCTGGACGATCCCCGTCGGCGTGGCCATCGGCACCAATCCTCGCGTGGCGAACTACCTGCAACCGGTCGTCCAGGTGGCGGCCTCCGTCCCGGCGACGGCCCTCTTCCCGGTTTTCCTGCTCCTGATTATCGGACTACCGGGCGGGCTGAATCTGGCGGCCGTCGTGCTGATGCTGATGGGCACCCAGTGGTATCTGCTCTTCAATATCATCGCCGGGGCGTCGGCCATCCCCCAGGACCTGAAGTATACTTCTGCCCTCATCGGCCTGAGCCGGTGGGAGCGCTGGCGGACCCTCATCCTGCCTGGCTTGTTTCCGTATATCATCACCGGGGCCATCACGGCCAGCGGCGGAGCCTGGAACGCCAGCATCGTCGCCGAGCATGTGGAGTTCGGCGGTCGGACGCTCTCCACGGTGGGCATCGGCGCGCTCATCGCCCGCGCCACCGCCGCCGGTGACTACCCCCTCCTGCTGGCCGCCACGCTGACGATGGTCCTGGCCGTCGTCCTCATCAACCGCACCCTCTGGCGCCGGCTCTACCGCCTGGCCGAAGAACGGTATCGGATGGAGTGAGCCTATGTCCACCAACGGTTACCTGCTGGAAGTTCGCCACGTCCGACAGATTTACCGCAGCGGCTCCCGCCAGTTCGTCGCCCTGCAGGACGTGAACCTGGCCGTCCGGGAGGGGGAATTTCTCTGCCTGCTGGGGCCCTCGGGCTGCGGGAAGAGCACCCTCCTGCGCATCATCACCGGCCTGCAACGGCCGACGGAGGGGGTCGTGCTCTATCGCGGTCAGCCGCTTCGGGGCATTAACCCCCACGCCACCATCGTCTTTCAGACCTTCGCGCTCTTCCCCTGGCTCACGGTCATAGAAAACGTGGAGGTGGCGCTGAAAGCGCGCGGTCTCCCCCCGAAACTGCGTACCGCCCGCGCACTGGACCTGCTGGATCGGGTCGGGCTGGACGGGTTTGAGATTGCCTACCCGCGCGAACTCTCCGGTGGGATGCGCCAGAAGGTGGGGTTCGCCCGCGCAATGGCGGTGGAGCCGGAATTGTTGTGCCTGGACGAGCCGTTCTCTGCGCTGGACGTACTCAGTGCGGAGGCGCTGCGGGGTGAGTTGCTGGAACTGTGGACGGAGGGGAAAATCCCCACCCGGGCCATCCTGATGGTGACCCACAACATTGAGGAGGCGGTCTTCATGGCCGACCGGATCGTGGTGATGGAGAAGGACCCGGGCCGGGTGGTGGCGGAAATGATGGTGGACCTGCCCCACCCTCGGCAGCGGCGGTCGCCGGAGTTCCTGGAGCGGGTGGACGAGGTCTATGGCCTGCTGGCCGGGCAGACTCAGCCGGAGCATGTGGAATTGGGCGTGGCGCCGGGCGAGCCGGGGCGCATCCGGGCCCTGCCCCCCATCACCATCAACGACCTGGCGGGCCTTCTGGAGCACGTGGCCGAGATGCCCGACCGTCGCCACGACATCTTCCGGCTGGCAGATGAACTGCGGGCCGATTCCGATCATCTGCTGCAGCTGACGGAGGTAGCGGAGTTGCTGGGATTCGCCACCGTCGGCGGCGGCGACGTCGTCCTGACTCCCCTGGGGGAAACCTTCGCCGAGGCCAGCATCCTGGCCCGCAAGGAGATATTCGCCACCCGCATCCGGCGGTTGCCCCTGTTCCGCTGGCTTCTCTCGCTGCTGAGTGTTGCCGAGAACCGCCGGTTGAAGCAGGATATGGTCCTGCGGGCGCTGGAACTGGAATTCCCGCCCGACGACGCGGCCCGGCAACTGGAAACCATCATCAACTGGGGCCGCTACGCCGAAGTCATCGCCTACGACGATTCAACGGAGACGATCTTCCTGGAGTGAAAGATTTGCGGCGGGCGGCGCAGCCGCCCGCCGCAAATCCCTTCCCATCAACCATGCACCGCCTGTGGAAGTTCCTGCTCCTGATTCTGGCCCTTCTGGTCGTCGCCGGGGCAGCGGGCGCCCACTTCCTCCTCGCCGACCTCCCCTCCCCTCACACCCTCTACGAGCACCAGACCGGCGCCTCCTCCCGCATCCTGGACCGGCACGGCCGTCTGCTCTACGAAATCGCCGACCCCCACGTCGGGCGCCACGTCCCGATGCCGCTGGAGGAGATTCCCCTCTCCTGCCGACAGGCCACCATCGCCACCGAGGACGCCGACTTCTACACCAACCCCGGAGTGGACATCCGGGGCATCCTGCGTGCGGTCTGGATCAACCTCCAGGGCGGCGAGGTGCTGGCCGGGGGCTCCACCATCACCCAGCAGGTCGCCCGCAACCTTCTCCTCTCCCCTCAGGAGCGGAGCCGGCGCACCCTCCTGCGCAAACTCCGGGAGTCCATCCTGGCCTGGCGCATCGCCCGGACCTTCACCAAAGACGAGGTCCTGGCCCTTTACCTGAACGAGGTCTACTACGGCCACCTGGCCTATGGCATAGAGGCCGCTGCGCGGACGTACTTTGGCAAGAGCGTCCGGGAACTGAGCCTGGCGGAGTGTGCGCTCCTGGCCGGCCTCCCCCAATCCCCTGCCTACTACGACCCGCTGACGGACCCCGACCGGGCCCGGAGGCGGCAGCAGGTGGTGCTGGGACTGATGGCCGAGCAGGGGTACATCACTCCCGAGCAGGCAGAACTGGCCGCGCGGGAGCGGCTCCACTTCGCCGCCACCCCTTTCCCCATTGAGTCGCCGCACTTCGTCATGTACGTCTGGGCCTGGCTGGAGCAGGAGTTCGGCGCCGAAGCCCTCTACACCGAGGGGCTGGTCGTCACCACCACGCTGGACCTGGACCTCCAGCACACGGCCGAGGAGGTCGTCCGGCGGCACCTGGCGCGCCTTTCCCAGGCCAGCGAGGAGAGCGGCCTGCGGGAGGTGAACAACGCCGCGCTGGTGGCGCTGGACCCCCAGACCGGCGCGATTCTGGCGATGGTCGGCAGCCCCGACTACTTCAACCCGGCCATAGACGGGGCGGTGAACGCGGCGCTGGCCCTCCGGCAGCCCGGCTCCGCTATCAAGCCCCTCACCTACGCGGCCGCGTTCAGTCCTCACCCCTCCCCCGCCGCCTTCGGCGGGGGGTGGGGTGAGACCCTGACCCCCGCCTCCGTCATCCTGGACGTCCGCACGGCCTTCCCCACCCGGGAGGGCCTCCCCTACGTTCCGGAGAACTACGACCACCGGTTTCACGGACCCGTCTCCGCACGGGAGGCGCTGGCCCAGTCCCTGAACGTCCCCGCCGTCCGGGTGCTGCAAATGGTCGGGGTGGACCGGCTGGTCACGCTGGCGGCGGACCTGGGGATGACCTCCTTCGGGACCGGAGAGCGGTTCGGGCTGGCATTGACGTTGGGGGGCGGGGAGGTGCGGCTGCTGGAACTGACCGCCGCGTACGCGGCTTTCGCCAACGGCGGACGGCGGGTGGAGCCCTTCGGTGTGCTGGCGGTGCGGGACGCCCGGGGGCATCTGCGCTATCAGGCCCGGCCCGTCCCCGGCCCGCAGGTGCTGGACCCCCGCGTCGCTTATCTCATCACCGACATTCTCTCCGACGAGAAGGCCCGCGCTCCGGCCTTCGGCACCGGCAGCGTCCTCAACCTCTCCCGCCCGGCGGCGGTCAAAACCGGCACCTCCTCCGACTGGCGGGATAACTGGACGGTGGGGTACACGCCGCAGTTGGTGACGGGGGTCTGGGTGGGGAACGCCGACGGCCGGCCCATGCGGGACGTCTCCGGGGTGGAGGGGGCCGGCCCCATCTGGCGCGACTTTATGGAGCGGGCCCTGCGGGGGCAACCGGTCGTCCCCTTCGCCGAACCGCCGGGGCTGGAGCGGGTGCGGGTCTGCGTCCCCTCGGGCCTCCTGCCGACCCCCCTCTGCCCGCGCACGCGCGAGGAACTCTTCATCGCCGGCACCGCCCCGACGGAGCCGGACAACTGGTATCAACTCTTCCGGATAGACCGCGCTACCGGCCTTCCGGCCGGGCCTGATACGCCGCCGGAGCGGGTCCAGGAGCGGGTCTTCATTGTCCCGCCCGCCGAGGCCTGGGAGTGGGCCCGGGCCCATCATTGGCCCTTGCCCCCGGAGACGGCACTCCGCTGCGCTCCGTGCCTTACTACAAACGAGACCGTTCGTAGTGAGCGACGAAGCGAAGCGGAGTCGCGTCCCGTTCGTAGTGAGCGACGGAGCGAAGCGGAGTCGCGTCCCGCCGGCCCGCCCCTGGTCATCACCCACCCCGACGACGGCACCGTCTACCGCCTCTCCCCCGTCGTGCCGGGAGCCTATCAGGCCATCCGGGTGGCGGTCCGCCCGGCGGACGGGGTGCGGGTGGCAGAGGTGACGCTCTACGCGGACGGGCAGCCGCTGGGGACCTTCACGGCCCCGCCGTATGAGGTGCTCTGGACCCTTCAGTCGGGCGAGCACACCTTCCTGGCCGTGGGGCGAGAGGAAAACGGGCGCTCCCTCCGGAGCGCCCCTGTTTCCATCCGCGTCCTGGCTCCCTAAGATGCGCAAGATGCGCAAGATAAATCTTGCGCTACCGCCCCATTAACTCCCCAGCCCCAGCAGCCCCCGCAGCAAGCGCAGAATCTTCTGCCAGAAACCGGCCCCCTCGGCGGACGGCGCCGCCTCCTGCGGCGGGGGCTCCGGCGGCCCCGCCACCTCCACCGTCAGCGTCTGGCTGACCGTCTGCGGGCGGTTGAAATCGTCCAGGTAGTGGACGTTGACCACCACTTCCACCGTCCCCGCCTGCTGCGCGACCGCCGTCGCCTCCAGCGAGGCCGATGTCCCCCCGTCCAGCGGACCCACATACAGGGAACCGTTCTGAATCTCCAGCCCTTCCCCCCTCACCTCCATAATAGTCACGTTGACCAACATCTTCCCCAGGTTGATGACCTCCACCGGCAGCGGGAAGGGCATCCCCACCATAGCCCCCTCCACCGGACGGTAGAAACTGATGCGGAAGATGGGGCGTCGCTGGACGACCAGGCTGATGCGCTGGATGTCGCTCCGGGTCGTACCGCGCGCGTCCTCGTAGGACAGGAGGGCCGGAACACCGTAGGCTTTGGCGTCCGCCGAGCCGTCCACCACCAGCGGCATCGCCACCCGCACCGTCTCCCCAGCGGGAACCCGGGAGATGAAGAGGACATTGCCGCTCTCGCGGGGAACGAAGGGGCCCAGTTCCTTGCCACCTTCCCCGCCCAGCGTCAGCAGGAGACGGTAGGCATCACCGCCGCCGACGTTCTGGACCCCCAGCGTCAGGGTGAAGAAGTCGCCGGGGGCCACGACCGGCGGGTCGGTCTGGACGGTGGCAATCAGCAGTTGCGGGCGGTCGGCCAGGGAACTGCTCACCTCCAGGCCGATGCTCTGGCGGTCGCTGTATGTGCCGCCGCCTCCGCCTGTGTCGCCGTAAGCGAGGGTTAGGTCCAGCCCCACGCGCCCGCCCTGTTTGACCGTCCCCAGGACCAGCGGGAGGGTCAGGGTGACCGAACGGCCCGGGGCGATGCGGTCAACTGCCACCATACTGCTCCCCGCCGCTGGCACCACCAGCTCGGCGGATGCCGGCCCCACCACCACGCGCGTCGCCGTGCGCTCGCCCCGGTTGGCAATACGAAGGGTCAGGGTGAACCGGTCCCCCGGCCCCAGCACCTCCGGCTCCGTCCGGGCCGATTCCACCACCAGTTGCGGCCGCCCGGCCCCACCCCCGACGACCTCCACGGAGACCGTCTGCGGGTACTCGTAGTGATTGCCCTCAAAGTCGTTGGCGCTGAGGTTGACCTGGAGGTTGTAACTGCCGGAGGAGAGGTTGGCCGGCGCCCGCATAGTCTGGGTGACCACCACGGTGGCGTTGATGTGCATAAAGCCGATGAGGTGCCCGGCCTGTCCCACCGGTACAAACGTCCCGCCGGGGAAGGTGACCAGGGTATTCTCGGCCCCGCGACTGCCGTTGTTGTAGATTTCCACCGTCACCACGAATTCGGTCCCGGCGTAGACCCGCGCGGGCTGGACGGAGAAGTTGCGGATGGTGAGGATGGGGCGGCCGGGCGGGGGTGGGGGCGGAGGGGAGGTCGGGAGGGGAGCGGGGGTGGGGGCGACGATGGTCAGCGCGGAGGGGAGGGTAGCCGAGAAGCCCGGCTCACTCGCCTCCACCGCGTAGACGCCTGGAGCCACGCCGGGCGGCACCACGGCCCGCAGCGCGGTCGGGTTGACGAACGCGGTATCCAGCAGGCCGTACCCCACCAGCCGGGCGACTGTCGCGGTGGTGAAGCCGCTGCCGTAGATGCTCAGGGTCCCCCCGGTCGTGCTGAGCATGGTTCGGGGCTCTACCCCGGTGATGGCCAGTTGGGGAGACGGCCGCGCGGCGACGGCGCTCACCGTCATCAGAGCGGCCGTCAGGCCCAGAAGCAGGGCGATGCATATCGGGATGTGCAGACGCATAGCGGGCCCTCGTCTGCCCGGAAAAGGGGCGCGTCATGTGCCAGGCACTTCGGAATGCCTGGCACATGACAGGGTTGGCAGGAGATGCGGATTGCGGCGCTCTCGTCCTCACGCCGCTATGCGGGTTTCAATGTAGCGGACGGCGTCGCCGACGGTCTTGATCTGCTGGGCTTCCTCGTCGGAGATGGTGCCCCCGAATTCTTCCTCAAACGCCATGACCAGTTCCACCAGGTCCAGCGAGTCGGCGCCCAGGTCTTCGCGGAAGCGGGCGTCCATCGTGACCTTTTCCGGCTCCACGCCCAGCAGGTCCACGATGATCTTGACGATGCGTTCGTAGATGCTCATCGGTGCCTCCTTCCAGTGGATGGGGATATTGTATTGCGGGTGGCGAATTTGTCAACTCCGACCTGTTGACAAACCGCCCTCCCGCTGGTATGATGCTATTACATACAACACCCCAGGAGAAAAACCGTTGCGAGAGGATCATCCCCGACGGAAGGAAGACCATATCCGGATCAGCCTGGAAGAGGACGTCTCCTTTGAGACGATGACGACGGGCTTTGAGCGCTACCGGTTCGTCCACTGCGCCCTGCCCGAAATGTCGCTGGCGGCGGTGGATACGACGGTCCAGTTTCTGGGGAGACGGTTGCAGGCCCCCCTGCTGATTTCCTCTATGACCGGCGGAACCCCCCAGGGGCGGGAGATCAACCGCCGACTGGCCCGCGCCGCCCAGGAGGCGGGCATCGGGATGGGGTTGGGTTCCCTGCGGGCCGCGCTGGAAGACCCGACGCTGGCGGAAACGTACCGGGTGCGGGACGTGGCCCCGGACGTCCTCCTCCTGGCCAATCTGGGCGCGGTGCAGTTGAACTACGGCTACACCGTGGACCACTGCCGCCGGGCGGTGGAAATGGTGGAGGCCGACGGCCTCATCCTCCACCTGAACCCCCTCCAGGAGGCCCTCCAGCCCGAGGGGCAGACCGACTTCTCCGGCCTTCTGCGCAAGATAGAGGCGGTGTGCCGGGCGCTGGAGGTGCCCGTCGGGGTGAAAGAGGTGGGGTGGGGACTCTCCGCCGACGTGGCCCACCGTCTGGCGGATGCGGGGGTGGCGGCGCTGGACGTGGCGGGGGCCGGCGGCACTTCCTGGAGCCAGGTGGAGATGTACCGGGCCCGGAACGGCCTCCAGCGGGCCGTCGCCGCCGCCTTTCGGGATTGGGGCATCCCGACGGCCGAGGCCGTCCGGGAGGTCCGTCGGGCTGTCCCGCATCTCCCCATTATCGCCAGCGGGGGCATCCGGGACGGCATCCAGGTCGCCAAAGCGATTGCCCTGGGGGCGACGGTGTGCGGGATCGCCCGTCCGTTTCTGGTGGCCGCAGCGGAATCGGACCAGGCCGTGGTGGAAGCGGCGACGGTCATCATCACCCAACTGCGCGTGGCGATGTTCGCGGTGGGCGCGCCAGATCTGGCCGCTCTGGCGCGGGTGCCCCTCCTCACCCATATGCGTTAACTCACGGGGCTGCGCCGGTGGGGTCGCCGCCTCGGGCGCTGACTGAAGTCCGCCTCTTTGGGCCTCACCCCTCCCCCGGCCCTGCGGGCCACCCCCTCCCCTCTCCTGACCTTTGGTCAGGAGAGGGGAGGGGGTCTGGGGGTGGGGTGAGG
>DAOTWL010000343.1:0-7406 GCA_034435875.1 Anaerolineae bacterium | reverse complement strand
TCCAGAATCCCATCGCGGCGGTCAGCGTGGCCCATATCCGGCGGGCCGCCCGTCCTCTTTCCAGCGAGCGGTAGATGTGGAGGGAAAGCCCGGTACCCAGTGCGGCCAGGACAGGCGGATAGAGGTCGGTGATGAGTCTGGCGGTCCGTCCAGGAAAAAGCGCGAACACAGCGGCGGCGCTGAGCAGCACCGCGATGCTGAAAACAACGAAGCGGACAACGATGGAGCGGTTGTTCGTGTTCGCCATTTTTTTACCCTCCTGGCTCCATCTGGCGGTTCCGACGTGGTGCCTGGGGAGGATGGTAGGGCATCGGAATGAATTCCACCCCAGGCCGTTGCTGGGAAGTTTGCGGGTAGAGGTCCATCAGGTCGTAGATTTCCCGGGGCATCTCGTCACTGACCGGGAGGCCCAGGGCCCTGGCATGTTCGTAGTCAATGGGATAATCATGGGTCCACCGCCCCTCGCTGAGCGCGTGGGCGACCTCCTGGGCCTGCTCTTCCGGCATTTTATCCCGAATCAGCGCGTAGACTGTTTCATAAACCTGACGGATGGCTTTGCGAGCCACATCGCCCATAATCAGTGTGTGATCGTCCCGGTTGGGGTTGGGCTGTTCCAGTGCCTTAAGAATGGACGCCGCCGGGTAGTAATTTCCCTGGGGTCCACCCAGTTGGGGGTCCACCGGTCCCAGAACAGCGTTGGGGTCCATCACGATCCGGTCCGCCGCGAGGGCGATCAATGTGCCGCCGGAGAGGGCGTAGTGGGGGACGAAGACGGTGACCTCCCCTGGGTGTCGTTTCAGCGCACAGGCGATTTGTTCCGCCGCCAGGACCAATCCGCCGGGCGTGTGCAACACCAGGTCTATGGGCATCTCCGGCGGCGTCAGCCGAATGGCCCGCAGAACTCGCTCTGAGTCTTCAATGTCAATATAGCGAGCGATGGGGAAACCCAGCAGGCTCATCGTCTCCTGCCGGTGGATCATAGTGATGACCCGGCTCTTGCGCTTGACCTCAATGGCGCGAATGGCCATCTGACGCCGGGTCAGGAGGAGCCGTTTCTGCAGCAGGGGAACGAACGCCTGCAGCAAAAGCAGCAGCCAAAGGATGGAAAGTACATCATTCATCTCGGGCCCCTTTGGGTCTCATTACCGTTGCTCTGTGCTATGATGCCCATAAATATACAACCATTATGATACTTGTCAACTCTGGCGGTCGAGGTCAGGGCTTAACCATTTCCTGACTCTGTCACCCGCCCGACGCCCTCCTCTGGTACCGGCGGAATGGCGCGGGCAGCGCGGTGGGCCGGGAGACGGTTGTCCGGGTGAACGAGCAGAAGGCGGGACGACCCGGGCCCGCTCCGCTCTTACCCCGTTTTGACGTCCCGCTTTTTTATGTTATACTCTTGGTATGGTGGATAGCACTGCACGAAAACGGGGGCGCTCTTTTCCCGCCACGAATTTCACGGACGGGCACGGGAAATTCGTTCCATTCGTGCCGTTCCTGGCGAAAAATCCTTGCGCCGGAAGACTCTACCCTTTGCTGTGGTGCACCCTCTGCCGTTTGCTGGCGGTTTCCCTGCTTCTGGCGGGTGTCCTCGCCTTGCCGCCGCCCGCGCGCGCCGCCCCGCTGACCCCCCGCTTCTTCCACCTCACCGTCGCCGACGGCCTCTCCCACAACATCGTCCGCACCATCGTCCAGGACCCCCAGGGCTTCCTCTGGTTCGGCACTCAGGACGGCCTGAACCGCTACGACGGCTATGCCTTCACCGTCTTCCGCCACCTGCGCTCCGACCCCCACTCCCTGGTCCACAACACCGTCCAGGCACTGGCGGTGGACGGGACCGGCACCCTCTGGGTGGGGACCGTCGGCGGGCTGGACCGCTACGACCGGAACGGCGGCGGTTTCGTCCACTACCCCGAGGTCGCCGAGTCGGTCACGGCCCTCTACCCGGCCCCAGACGGCACCCTCTGGGTGGGCACGGCGGGCTCGGGCCTCTTCCGCTACGACCCGGCGGGCGACCGGTTTCTTCCCGTCTCCTTACCTCTCCCCGACCTCCATATCCTGGCCCTCTACCGCGATGCGGACGGGATTCTCTGGGTAGGGACGGAATACGGCGGCCTGTGGGGCGACCCTGTAGGGGCAGGGCTTGCCCCTGCCCCTGAAGGGCAACCGCCTCACCCCTCCCCCGGCCCCCTCCCCTCTCCTGACTCTTGTCAGGAGAGGGGAGGGGATGCCGCCGCAGGCGGCGAGGGTGGGGTGAGGCGCGAGGGTCGCCCCCACAGTTATCGGCACGACCCGTCCGACCCCGGGAGCCTCCCCCATGACCGGGTGACGGCCGTCCTGGGGGACCGGACCGGCACCCGGTGGGTGGGCACCGGCGCAAACAACGAGCCGTCCATGGGTGGGCTGGCCGCCCTGGACCCGACCACCGGCCGGTTCACCCGCTACCGCCAGGGTCTGAGCCACGCCCACGTCACCACCCTGCTGGAAGACCGCGCCGGCACCCTCTGGGTGGGCACGGAGGACGGCCTGGCCGTCCTGGACCGCGCCGCCGGAAAGTTCATCACCTACCACCACGACCCGCTGGACCCCTACAGCCTGGTCAACGACCGCGTCTACGCCCTCTACGAGGACGACACCGGCATCCTCTGGGTGGGCACCGATGGCGGCGTCAGCCGCTACGTGCGGGAGAAGAATCGCTTCACTCTCTACCGCCACGACCCGCAGGACCCGAACAGCCTGGGCGCGGCGCGCGTCGGCGCGGTGCTGAAGGACCGGGACGGCACCGTCTGGGTCGGCCTGCATGCCGGAGGGCTGGACCGCATCGGCCCCGACGGCACGATCATTCACTACCGCCACGACCCGGACGACCCCCACAGCCTGAGCCACGACCACGTCACCGCCCTGTACCAGGACTTTAGCGGCGCCATCTGGGTGGGAACGAGCGCCGGGCTGGACCGGATGGACCCCGAAACGGGCGGGTTCACCCATTTCGTCCACGATCCCGCCGACCCGCACTCGGTCGGCCCCGGCGCGGTCAAGGTCATCTACGGGGACTGCACCGGCGCGATCTGGATCGGGACGGAGGAGCCAGGCACTCTCTCCCGTCTGGACCCCCGAACCGGCCGGTTCACCGTCTACCGCTACACCCCCGACCGGCCCGACGGATTCCCCAACACCTACGGCGTCCGGGCCATCCTGGAGGACCGGGCGGGTTTCCTCTGGCTGGGCACCTACAACGGCCTGGTGCGCTTCACCCCCCAAAACGGCGCATTCACCCAATATCGCCACGACCCGGATGCCCCCCACAGTCTGAGCGATGACTTTGTCTGGAGCCTCTACGAGGACGCCGAAGGGATGCTCTGGGTGGGCACGCACGGCGGGCTGAACCGCCTGGACGACCGGGATGCCGGGCGGTTCACCGTCTACACCGTTGAGGATGGCCTGCCCAACGACGCCATCGCGGCCATTCTGGGCGACGAAGTGGGCACCCTGTGGCTGGCGACGATGGGCGGCGGGCTATCGCGCTTTGACCCGAGCGCCGGGACCTTCCGCAACTACGACGAGAGTGACGGCCTGCAGGGGATGCACTTCATCCCCGGTGCCGCCTACCGCAGCCCCGACGGCGAACGCTTCTTTGGCGGCGCAGGCGGCCTCAACCGCTTCTACCCCGCCGACATCCGCGAAAACCCCCATGTGCCCCCCGTCGTTCTCACCACTTTCCGGGTCTTTGACCAGGTGCAGGACTTCGGGCAGGACCTGACAGCGGTCGGTGAAATCCGTCTCTCCTATCGGGATAACTTCTTTTCCTTTGAATTCGCCGCGCTGGACTACGCCGACCCGGCCAAAAACCGGTACGCGTACATCCTGGAAGGTTTTGACCGGGACTGGGTCCACTGCGGCACCCACCGCTACGCCGCCTACACCAATGTCCCGCCGGGGACTTATACCTTCCGTGTCCGGGCCAGCAACAACGACGGGGTCTGGAACGAGGAGGGGCTGGTGGTGCGCGTGGTCATCACCCCGCCGTTCTGGGCAACGGGTTGGTTCCGGGCCCTGGCGGGTCTCCTTGTGCTGGGCGTCGGCCTGGGCATCTACGCCGTGCGGGCCCGGAACATCGCCGCGCTGCGGGAGCGCGAGGAGCGCTTCCGTACCCTCTTTGAAAACGCGCCGCTGGGCGTCTTTGAGATAGACTTTTCCCAATCCCCGCCGTGCATCCTCAGTGCCAACCGGGAATCGGCTCGCATCTACGGGCTGCCGGTGGCGGAACTGCTCGGGATGCCCATCGACCGGTTGATGGCGGTGGAAGCGCGGGCGGACCTGGAGCGGATACTGGAGGGGTTGCGGGCGGGCGAGACGGTCACGGTGGAATCTATCCACCGGCATCAAGGCGGGGGCGAGTTTCCGGTGCGGGTGAGCGCGGCCCTGCATCGGGCATCGCGTCGCTCCCAGACGGCCATTGTCATCGTTGAGGACATCACAACCGAGAAGGCGTGGCGGTCGGAAGAAGAGGCCATCGCGGAGGAGCGCCGCCGGATCGCCCACGAAATCCACGACAGCCTGGCGCAGGACCTGGCGGCCCTGCGCATGCGGGCCCGCCTGTGGCATCGGCTGGTGGACGAATCTCCCCAGCGGATGCACGGGGAGATAGATGCCCTGCGCGACCTGCTGAGCGCCAATATCCGCGAGGTGCGGCGGGCTATCTTCGCCCTGCGCCCGGTGGCGCTGGACGAACTGGGCTTCTCCACAGCGTTGCGCCGGTTCGCCGCCGAGTTTGCCGAACAGAATCAGGTGGATGTGGACCTCCGGGTGGACGGGGAGGAGGTCCGCCTGCCCGCCGTTCTGGAGGCCGTCCTCTTCCGCATCATCCAGGAAGCACTGCACAACGTCGCCAGGCACGCGCAGGCGTCAACTGTATGGGTAGAACTGAACCTGGAGGAGAGTGGGGCAGTGCACCTGACGATCCGTGACGATGGAAGAGGATTTGATCCGGCCATTCTTGAGCAGGCCGCGCGCGGCGGGCGCGTCGGGCTCAGGCAAATGCGCGAGCGCGTGGCGGCACTCAAGGGCACGTTCGCGCTGCATAGCGCGCCGGGGCAGGGAACGGAGATTCGCATCACCCTGCCTCTCCCACCCAGCACGTAACCCGCATCCCATATCCCGCTTCCCGTTTCACGCTTCCCGTTTCACGTTTCACGTTTCACGCTTCCCGTTTCACGCTTCCCGTTTCACGCTTCCCGTTTCACGTTTCACGTTTCACGCTTCCCGTTTCACGCTTCCCGTTTCACGTTTCACGTATGAGGTCACCATGTCCCCCATCCGCGTCCTCATCGCCGATGACCACCGCCTCTTCCGCCAGGGGCTGCGCCAGATTTGCGAGACGGTGGGCCGTCTGGAGGTTGTTGGCGAAGCGGAGAACGGGCAAGAGGCCGTAGAACTGGCGCTGCGGCTCAGGCCCGACGTCGTGCTGATGGACATCCGCATGCCGGTACTGGACGGCGTGGAGGCAACGCGCCGGATCACAGCATGCGCCCCTTCGGTGCGGATCATCATTCTCACCATGTACCGCCAGGATCAGTACGTCTTTGAGGCGATCAAGGCGGGCGCGCGAGGGTATTTGCTGAAGGACATTGACGAGCAGGAACTGGTGGACGCTGTGCGGGCTGTCCATCGCGGCGAGGCGCTGATTGACCCCACTCTGGCCGCGCGGCTGCTGGAGGAGTTTCGCCGCCTGAGCCAGGGCGCGGTGGAGGAAGAACTGACCCCGGGCGAGATGGAGGTATTGCGCCTGGTCGCGCAGGGGTTGGATAATAAAAGCATCGCCAGAGAATTGAACCTTGCAGAGCGCACGGTCACCAACCGCCTGAGCGAAATCTACCAGAAACTCCACGTCGCCAGCCGCACCCAGGCGGCGCTGGTAGCCCTGCGGCGCGGCTGGGCATCGCTGGACGAGAACCCCGAAGGTTGACCCCATCATCCCTTCGTGTCCTTTTCGGATAAAAGTACCCCCTGTTGGGGGTACTTTTTTCTTCCCCCAATCGGGGCATTCTTCCCTTGCAGATCACGGGTCACCTGTGGAATACTGATCGCAGCCAATGGAGGGGCGGGGTTGCCCTGCCCTACTGGAGCCAGAGGATATGCCGGTCTGTCGGAGGGCGGAAGTGGGCAACCCGGTCCGGGTCGTCGTTGTGGGCGGCGAACAGTGCCGTCAGGCGGTGCGCGGATGGTTGGATGGAGCAGGCGACATCCTGATCGTGGGAGAGGCGCCGGACGGGCGGGATGTGCTCCGCCACCTGCGCGAGGTACATCCCGATATTGTCCTGGTAGACGTGAGTGCGGCTCCGGCAGCGTGGGTGCGCGAAACGGCTGCTCACGCCGGAATCATCGTGCTGCATGTCGCGGGGCAGGAAGCGCTGGTGCTGGAGGCGCTGCGGGCCGGTGCCTTGGGGCATCTGGATCGGCAAACTACCCGTCCGCCGCAGGCCCTCGCCGCCGTCCGCGCCGTCCGCCGGGGCGAGGCGGTGCTCAGCCCGGACCTGGCCGGGCAGATCCTGGATGAGGTGGTGTTCCGGCTGAGGGGCGAAAATCCCCAACGACGCAGAGAATAATCTGCGTGTCCTTGTAGTGCAGGCTTCAGCCTGCATCATCAGGAGGTGCCAAATGAAAGACCAAACGGTCGTCTCAACCATTCTATCCAGAATCCAGATGAGGGGGTGCAAAATGAAGAGCAAATGGACCATTGCAGGTAGCATTGTAGCCATCGTGTTGCTGGCGCTGGCCGTGGGCTTCTCCCAGGCCCAGGGGCCGCAGCCGCCGGAAGACGCCGCGATCGGAGAAACACTGGCGGCACCGGTCCCTTTTGGCATACCCATCCAGGGTCGCCTGACCGATACCAGCGGCAACCCTATCAGTGGCTATCACATCATTACCTTTACCCTCTACGACTCGCTGGACAACCAAATATGGTCGTCAGGCCCTCAGGGCGTAACGATGGATAACAACGGCCTGTTCTCGACCGCCATAGCCTTTACCAACCCGTCGCTGATTGACGGTCGGGAACTCCGGCTGGGCATCCAGGTGGCCGGTGATTCGGTGATGAGTCCGCACCAAATCATCTACGCTGTCCCCTACGCCTGGAGCCTGCGGCCGGGGGCGATCATCAGCGATACCAGAAGCGGTGCTATCCTGTCTGTGCAGAACTATGGCAACGGCAGCGGCGTGTACGGTCGCAGCAATACCGGCTCCGCCGTGTACGGCTATAGTAGCAACGGTGTAGCCATCCAGGCCGCCGGCACCGGCGTCATCCAGAGCACGGCCGTATCCCGGATATTCGTACCTGGTGGCGAAGCGGTGGCAGGTGGCACGGAGACTGACATCAGTCTCACGTACTGGGGACGGGGCACAGTGGA
>DAOTWL010000342.1:0-6004 GCA_034435875.1 Anaerolineae bacterium | reverse complement strand
CGTAGAGCAGGGCCCCCAGCAGGAGCAGGAGAAACAGGATACCCTCTATAACAGCATATAGAGGGAGCCAGTTATAGACAAGCGCCCAAGGGAACAGGAAGACTGCCTCCACGTCAAAGATCATGAAGGCCAGGGCAAAGATGTAGTACTGGGCCTTATACTGGACCCAGGCTTCACCGTGGGGGTAAATCCCGCATTCGTAGGGTTCGCTTTTTCGTGGATGGGGTTTCTTTGGCCGGAGAAGCCAGGCCAGGGCAGGGGGTAATGTTCCTAAAAGCGCAGCCACCAGGAAGAGCAAGCCGACAAAGGTGAATTGTTCTAACAAGGACGACCTCCTTGTAAGAGCGTGTGACGTGCCAGGCACTCTTTAAATGCCTGGCACGTTGGTTAGAACGGTGAAGATTATAGCATAGGATGGTGAAATGGCAAACTTTTGCCGTTACACTCTTCGCTCCTGCGCCGCACGGGCCGCCGGAACGTAGCACCTGAGTGTGTAGTCCTTCAACATCCGGCGAGTACAGAAAGTCGGGGCCGCCGAGCGGATGGCCTCCTTCATCACCCGAACCCACCCCCGGGGGATGCCATCCGGGTCCCGGTGGTAAAAGAGCGGTGCCACTTCTTCCTCCAGCAGACGGTACAACTGCGCCGCATCGTGGGCATTCTGAGCCGCCGGGTCGGCGTCTTCCAGCGGGGCAATCGCCCAGCCATTGACGCCATTGTACCCCTCATCCCACCAGCCGTCCAGCACGCTCAGGTTGGGCACCCCGTTCATCGCCGCCTTCTGCCCACTGGTGCCGCTGGCCTCCATCGGGCGCTGGGGGGTGTTCATCCAGACGTCCACCCCCTGAACCAGATAGCGGGCCACGTGCATGTCGTAGTCCTCAATGAAGGCAATCCGTCCGCCCACCTCGGGATCCTTGGCGAACGTGTAGACCTGTTGGAGAAGATACTTCCCGGCGTCGTCGGCGGGGTGGGCCTTTCCAGCAAAGATGAACTGGACCGGGCGGTACGGGTTGTGGAGAATCCGCTTCAGCCGCTCCGGGTCTTGGAAGAGGAGGGTGGCCCGCTTGTAGGTGGCGAACCGACGGGCGAAACCAATCGTCAGCGCCTCCGGGTCCAGGAAGGCCCCCGCCACCAACACCTGGTCGGGGTCCATCTCGCCGGAGATGCGCCGCTGCCGGGCCCGCTCCCGGATGAACGCCATCATCTTCCGCTTCTGGTCCTCATGCAGGGCCCAGAGTTCTTCGTCCGGAATGTCGTCCAGCCGCTCCCAGAGGTCCGGGTCGTCGTGCCGCTCCAGCCAGTCGTGACCCAGGTACTTGCGGAAGAGGCGGTTCAGCGGGCCGGGAATCCAGGAGGGCAGATGGACGCCGTTGGTGATATGGATGATGGGGACATCCTCTTCGGGCCGGTCGGGCCAGAGGACGTGCCACATCCGGCGGGTGACCTTGCCGTGCAAGCGGCTGACGCCGTTGCGGTACTCGGCAAACCGCAGCGCCAGCGCGGTCATATTCCACTGGGGACCGGCCGGACCGTTCAACCGGCCCAGTTCCAGAAACTCCTCCCGCGTCAGGCCCAGTTCCTGCCAGTAGCCGTGGAAGTACTTCTCCACCATCGGCAGGTCAAAGACATCATGTCCGGCGGGGACGGGGGTGTGGGTGGTGAAGACGGTCGTCGCCCGTACCGCCTCCGCCGCCTGGTCAAAACTCCAGCCCCGGGCGACCAGTTCGCGCATCCGCTCCAGGACCAGGAAGGCGCAATGGCCCTCGTTGAGGTGCCAGACGGCAGGGTCAACGCCCAGCGCCCGAACGGCCCGCACGCCGCCGATGCCCAGCACCACCTCCTGGCTGATGCGGGTCTCCCGATCGCCGCCGTAGAGGCGGGAGGTGAGCATCCGGTCCCAGGGTTCGTTCTCCGGCAGGTTGGTGTCCATCAGGCAGATGCGCGCCCGTCCGACCTGAACCTGCCAGAGGGCGACCTGGACCGAACGGCCGGCCAGTTGGACCGGAACACGGACTGGATTCCCCTCCGCATCCCGAACAGGGAGAAGGGGGGTCTCCTCTATGCGGAGAGGTTGATAGACCGCTTCCTGCCAGCCATGGGAGGGGATGTGCTGGCGGAAGTAGCCCTGCGAGTAGAGAAACCCGACGCCCACCAGGGGCAGGCCCAGGTCGCTGGCCTCTTTGGCGTGGTCGCCCGCCAGGACGCCCAGGCCGCCGGAGTAGATGGGGAGGGAAAAGTGGATGCCGAACTCGGCCGAAAAATAGGCGACCGGTCGCGGGTCTGGATAGACCTGGCGCCCCCAGAGGTGCCCGTTGCCCATGTCCCGGTCGTAGGCCAGGACGACGGCGTCATACTGGCGCAGGAACAGGGGATCTTTTGCCACCTCCTGGACCCGCTCCGGTGTGACCTCCAGCAGCATCCGCACCGGGTTGTGGCCGGTGGAGCGCCAGAGAGGGTAATCAAACATCTTGAAGAGGTCGCGCGCGTCCTGATGCCAAGACCACCAGAGATTGTACGCCAGGTCCGCCAGCCGCTCTATGCGGGGCGGCAGTTTTTCCCGAATGACAGCCGGAATCTCTCCCATACTCCGTACTCCGTACTGCCCGTTACTTTCCTCCCAACACCAGCACCAATGTCAGAACGACGACGGTCACCAGGCTGAACTCCAGCAGGACAGCGGGCTTGAGCCGGTCCAGCAGGTACTGCTGAGCGATACCCGTCGCCAGATAAAAGAACAGCAACAGGAGCAGGCTGGCCGTCCAGTTATCCAGCCGCCAGTAGTTCAGCGCCCAGGTCGCTTCCCCGACCACCAGGCCAATGACAGCGGAGTAGAGAACCACCCGCGCGGCGCGGGTTTCCGCCACTCCCAGCAGATCCAGCGCAATGAGGAAGGCCACCAGCGTCACCTCCGTCGCGGTGACCAGACTGCGGGCGCGGGTGCGGTAAATCATGTAGAAGAATATCAGGGCCAGCAAATAGGCCAGGATGTTCAGGCCCAGGCGGGCCCGGGTAGCCGTAGGATGGCGGAGGGAAAGAGCGGCGAATTCGGCCGCGACGGCCAGGCCGATAAGGAGCATCGCCAGAAGAAGCCCTCCGGCCCAGACGACCTCGGTGGGTGCCAGTTCCACCAGGTAGGCCGCCATTCCGCCCAGGAGGCCGGGGAGAACCCAAGAGAAATAGAGGGGGCGCGGCAGACGGTCCGGGGCATCCGGATGAGCCGCCAGCACATAGCGAGCCCCCATCGCTGCCAGCCCCGCCACCAGGACCACCAGAAGCCCTGTACCCGTCAGGTTCACCTCCAGGGGGGAGCCCAGCAGGTGGAACCGCCGGGTGACCTGAGGCAACTGGACAAAACGGAACAGCACGCTGGTCAGCAGGATCAGCGCAATCAGTACCGAAAGCCGGTCCCGATTCAATCGGGGAATGCGTTCTGCCATAAACGGGGCAAATTGTACCCCCAGGCGGCCGTTTTGTCAATGCCGCCTCACCCCACCCCCGGCGGCTGCGCCACCGGAGGTGGGATGAGGACGCCGGATGAATTTGCCTCCTGCCCAGGAGCGGGTTATAATGGGGGGTAGGGCAAGACCGGGCGTTTGACCCACCGATCAGGATTTCCGCCCGCAGCCTTTGCGGCGGGTTCGGTTTCCTGTCCCAAATTACTGAGGAGGAGCATATGTCGGGTCACAGCAAATGGTCCACCATCAAGCACAAAAAAGCAGCGACGGACGCCAAACGGGGGAAGATATTCACCCAACTGGCGCGGGAAATCACCATAGCGGCCCGGGAGGGCGGAGGCAATCCAGAGGCCAACTTCCGGCTGCGCCTGGCGATTGATAAGGCGCGCGAAGCCAACATGCCCAAAGAAAACATTGAGCGGGCCATCAAGCGGGGAACGGGCGAGATTAAAGGAGAGGGTGAACTTTCCGAAATCCTGTACGAAGCATATGCCCCCAACGGCGTGGCCCTGTTGATCCAGACCCTGACGGATAACCCCAACCGTTGTGTGGCGGAACTGCGCCACGTGCTGAGCCGCCAGGGCGGGCGAATGGCCGAAGCGGGCGCCGTGGCCTGGCAGTTTGAACGGAAGGGCTACATTGCCATCTCCCCCAACGGCGCGGACGCCGAACGCATCTTTGAGGTCGCGGTGGAGGCTGGCGCCGACGACGTGGTCATCTCCGATGACCTGATTGAGGTCTTCTCCCCCCTGGAGACCTTCCAGGAGGTCCGTCAGGCGCTGGAGGCCCTGGGCGTCCGGTTTGAGCAGGTAGAAATCTCCATGATCCCCAAGACCACCATCCAGTTGGGCGAGCAGGAAACCATGCGGGTCATGGGGGTCATCAACGCGCTGGAGGACCTGGAGGACGTCCAGCAGGTCTATTCCAACCTGGACATCTCCGACGAGGTGATGGCGAAGTTTGAGGCAGCGGCCTGATGCGGGTTCTGGGGATTGACCCCGGCACGGCGACCACCGGCTACGGCGTGGTGGAGGAAACCGAAGAGGGACTGCGGGCCCTGGACTACGGCGTGGTCACCACCCCGCCCGACCTTCCTCTCCCCCAGCGGCTGCAGGCCATCTACGGGGAACTCCGCCGCCTGGTGCGGCAGTGGCAGCCGGACGCGGCGGCGGTGGAGGAGTTGTATTTCAACGTGAACGTGCGGACGGCGATGAGCGTGGGGCAGGCGCGCGGGGTAGCCCTGCTGGCTATGGCCGATGAGGGATTGACGGTTGCCGAGTACGGCCCCGGGGAGGTCAAGCAGGCGCTCACGGGCTACGGCGGCGCCGAAAAGCGGCAGATGCAGGAAATGGTCCGGATGCTGCTGGGCCTGCCCGCCGTCCCTCACCCGGATGACGCCGCCGACGCGCTGGCCGTCGCCATCTGCCACCTCCACTCCGCCCGCCTGCAGGCGCTGTGTTCGTAGTCCGCCCCGAAGCACAGCGGAGTGGCGTTCAAAACGGCACTCCACTTCGTTCCGTGCCTGACTACGAACCGCCTGTATTTTGTCATTGGGTCATTCGGTCATTGGGTCATTCGGTCATTGGGTCATTCGGTCATTTCCCATGATTGCGCGGCTCATCGGTACGGTGGCTTCGGTCAAGCCGGACCGCCTGATCGTCCAGGTGGGGGGACTGGGCATCAGCGTCTACGTGCCCGCGTCGGTGCTCCGGGAAGCGGACAGGGTGGGGACGCCGGTGGAACTGGTCACCCACCTCCACGTCCGGGAGAACGAACTGGCCCTCTACGGCTTCCTGACCGAGGAGGAACTGGCCCTGTTTGAATTGCTCCTGGGCGTCTCCGGGGTGGGGCCGAGGGTGGCCCTTTCCATCCTCAGCACCCTCTCGCCGGACGCGCTCCGCCAGGCGGTGGCGCGGGAGGAACCCGGCATCCTGACCCGGGTCCCCGGCGTGGGGCCCAAGACGGCACGGGCCATCCTCTTCCATCTGCGGGAGAAACTGCCCGGTCTGGAGGCCGGAGCCGCCCCCCTGCTGACCGACCAGGACGCCGAGGTCATCGGCGCGCTGACCGCGCTGGGCTTCAGTCTGGTGGAGGCGCAGACCGCCCTCCAGAACATCCCGCGCGACCCCGACCTCCCGCTGGAGGAGCGCATCCGCCGGGCGCTGGCCTATCTGGGGCAGAGGTGAAATTTTCCTTCCCAGGGAGCAAACGATGAGAGATGAGCAACTGTTGGAGCGAATTGTGGTAAACCCCCGGGTAATGGCTGGAAAGCCTGTTATTTGGGGCACCCGGCTCACGGTGGAGTACATCCTGAACCTGCTGGCGCACGGTGCAACCGTGGAGGAGATTCTTCAAGAGTACGACGGCCTCACCCGAGAAGACATCCAGGCATGCATTTTGTTCGCGACCAGGGCACTGGAGAACACTCTGTTCATGCTGATTGAAATGGCTGTTGAACAGAAGTTACTGGAATTACTCGGCGACCCTGATGAGGGTCTATTCATTCGGGAAGCGATCCGCAATCGGCTTTTGCGCCAGAGACAAGC
>DAOTWL010000341.1:0-2809 GCA_034435875.1 Anaerolineae bacterium | reverse complement strand
CCTGGCGCGAGAGCGCCCAGGGGAGGCCGATTTCCAATCGGCGCCCGGAGCGCAAGAAGCGTCAACGAAGGTTGACGCCTGGCGCGAGAGCGCCCAAGGGAGGCCGATTTCCAACCGGCGCCCGGGGCGCAAGAAGCGTCAACGAAGGTTGACACCTGGCGCGAGAGCGCCCAGGAGAGGCCGATTTCCAATCGGCGCCCGGGGCGGCGGAGGTGCGACCAAACCCAGCCTCAAATTGACGCATATGGGGCAATCCTTCCAGTTGCCCCTTGCGCTTGTCCATCCCCATCGGGTTG
Organism: Anaerolineae bacterium; assembly: GCA_034435875.1. Lineage (GTDB taxonomy): Bacteria > Chloroflexota > Anaerolineae > B4-G1 > DUEL01 > SpSt-77. The sequence goes on along the minus strand of DAOTWL010000341.1, from coordinate 2,513 downwards.
AACAGTTACGAGCTGAATATGCTGGATCGGCTATTGGAACTCCTCAAATCCGGAGGCACCTACCGGGTCTCCGACCTGGCCCGCGCGCTGGACACGACCCCTGAACTGGTGGAGATGATGCTGGAAGACCTCTCCCGCGCTGGGTACGTGAAACCGGTCGTGGCCTGCTCGGAAACCTGCGCTTCCTGCCCGCTGGCCGACTCCTGCATCCCCGCCCAACCAGGGAAAGCCTGGACGCTGAATCTGTAACTCCCTTTTCCCGCCCCTCCACATTCTCCCGAAGTTGCCCCTTGCAAGATAGTACCCTTTTCCTACGCCGCCCGGAAAAATTTCAAACCGGATTCAAACCTTGGAGTGGTAAAATGTAAACAAGAGAAGATTGTACTGCCCGGCATGGAGAAGGGAGAAAATGAAGCAGGAATCCATTCGCCGCTCGGGGATCCGCGTCGGTATTCTGGCCTTGATACTGGCGTTGGTGACGGCCACCGTCTGGGCAGAAGGGGAGACAGGGACCGTGCAGTGGAGTAGCCAGAATCCCGGCATACAACTCAAGGGAACTCTGGCAGGCACATCTAAGACCGTATGGGCTGGCACCATCTACCTCCAGATCACCAACGGCTCCCGGGTCAACACCTTTTGTACCGACATCCAGCACTCCATCAGCAACGGGACGCGAGTCGTTGCCTCCGATGAGGCAATGGACTGCCGCGTCCGCTGGCTGCTGCTGCACTATCCCCCCCGAACGGACGCCAGCGATTATCAAAACGACACTGCGCCAGGCCGTCTCCCCGATGTCAAAAAAGAAATGGCCGCCCGACAGGCCGCCGTTTGGTACTTCTCCGATGGCTTCATCCTGCTGAACGAATCCCCTACCCCGCGGGACGTTTACACCCGCACCCAGGAGATTATCGCTGCCGTTCTGACACTGGCCGATGCCTGTGCCACCGACAGCCCCAATGTGGCCATCGCTCCCGCCGACATAGCCCTGGCCGTCGGCGATGAGGCGACTTTCACCGTTCGGGTCACGATGGGAAATCAGCCTGTGGCCGGGCAAGTGGTCTCCATCACCGCCAGCCTGGGTACCGTGACACCATCAACGGTCACCACGGACGAAAACGGCGAGGCCACCTTTACCCTGACCGCCTCCGCCGCAGGCACTTCCTATATCACCGCCACCGCCCGGATGCCCCTCCCTGTGGGAACGATCTTCGTCGGCGTCAATCCGAATACGCAAAAACTGGTCCTGGGACAATTCACGGAAGGGCCTGTGATCGGTACGGCCAGCGCGTCCTGGGTCCCCGGCGGCTCGCTCGTAGCAACCGTTTTCAACGACCTGAATATGGACGGCGTCCCGCAGGATGGGGAGCGGGGACTCAGCGAATGGACCATCACCATCCTGGGGAAAGGAAGCAAGACCACAAATGCAACAGGTAACGCAATATGGTCCCTGACACCGGGCACGTACACCGTTTTCCTGACCCCGAAGAGCGGTTGGCTGGAGACCACCCCCCTCACCCGAACAGTGCAGGTCTCTCAGGGAGAAGTCATCCATGCCTTCTTCGGGCAGATCAAACTGCCAGTCGTGAAAGTCCACGTTTTCCACGATACCGACCTCAGCGGTAGCCTCACCTCCAGCGACCTTCCGCTGAGCAGCTGGACGGTCAACCTTTACCGGAAAGACGGTTCTCAGGCCGCCGGCTGGGCCAAAGCCACCGATGATGAGGGCTGGGTCTACTTCAGCAACGACCCGGCCCGCAACCCGCCCGACCTGATCCCCGGTAACTACTACGTGCAGGAAATCCTCCCCGACGGCTGGTACGCGACCACCGGGATTTCCCGGTCATTCACGCTCACCAGCGGCGATACCCACGAAGAGTACCTGGGGAACTTCCAGCCCGTTCCGTCCATCTCCATCCAGGTTCTGGCTTGTGGCACCCCCGATGGCTCCGCTTGTCTCATCCACGAAGACGACCCGGTGACCTACACGTATCAGGTCATCAACACCGGCAACACGTATCTGAAAAACGTCCGCATTACCGATAGCCTTTACGACCTCATCTGCATGCTCCCTGGCCTTATGGCACCGGGCGAGACGGCCACCTGTGCCCTCTCCACTGCGGTGCACGATTCGGTCACCAACGTTGGGACCGCCTTTGGTACCCCCGTTCTGGCCGACGGGAGCGATATTGTCGGCTGGGCCGACGTATCCGACTCCGATGATGCCACCGTTCAGGTTCTGCATCCGGCCATCCAGGTAGATGCTTCCGGCCCAGCGATGGCCCACGAAGGAGACATCCTCACCTACCAGGTGACCATCCGCAATATTGGGGATGCGGTCCTCTCCGTCTCCCTGCCCCTCCCGGACGGGACCACCTGGACGGGGACGCTGGCGCCGGGCGGGGTAGTCGCCCTCACCCCCACCGGCCCCGCCTCCGGCGACCCGACGACCTTTGAGTTTGTCGCCACCGGCACCGACCCGCTGGGCCGGGCCGTCTCCGATAGCGCCCCGGTGA
>DAOTWL010000340.1:0-3709 GCA_034435875.1 Anaerolineae bacterium | reverse complement strand
GTCAGTGGTCGGTGGTCCGTGGTCAGTCGTCAGTGGTCAGTGGTCCGTGGTCAGTCGTCAGTGGTCGGTGGTCCGTGGTCAGGCGTCAGTGGTCGGTGGTCCGTGGTCAGTCGTCAGTGGTCAGTGGTCCGTGGTCAGTCGTCAGTGGTCGGTGGTCCGTGGTCAGTCGTCAGTGGTCAGTGGTCCGTGGTCACTCGTCAGTGGTCAGTGGTCCGTGGTCAGTCGTCAGTGGTCAGTGGTCCGTGGTCAGTCGTCAGTGGTCAGAGGAAACCGGTGTTTCTCTGGATGGCCGGAGGGGGGACGGGCGGGCACGTCTATCCGGGACTGGCCGTCCTGCAGGCACTGAAGGAGATGGGGCCGGTAGACGTGCTCTATGTGGGCGGCCAGGGGAGTGTGGAAGAACGGCTGGTCGCCCGCGCGGGGCTTCCCTTCGCCGGAATCCCGGCGGGGGGCCTGCACGGGCTGGCGCCCTGGCGGGCCGCGCGCAACCTGGTCCGATTGGCGCGAGGGTTTCTGGCCGCGCTGCGGCTGGGCCGTCGGCGCCGGCCGGACGCGCTTTTCGTCACCGGAGGATACGCCAGCGTGCCGGTCGCGCTGGCGGCGTGGGTCCTGCGGGTACCCATTCTGCTCTATCTGCCGGACATTGAGCCGGGGCTGGCGGTGCGGTTCATCGCCCGCCTGGCGACCCGCATCGGGGCCACCGGGGAGGACTCCCGGGCCTTCCTGCCGGCCCACAAGGTGGTGGTGACGGGCTACCCGGTCCGGCCCGAGTTCGCCGGTATAGACCGGACGGCGGCGCGGGAAGCGCTGGGGTTGCCGGACGGGGAGCGGGTACTCCTGGTCTTCGGGGGCAGCACGGGCGCCCGGAGCATCAACCAGGCCGTGATAGAGAATCTGGAGGCGCTGCTGGAGGTGGCACACGTGGTCCACGTTACCGGAGAGCGGGACTGGCCGTGGGTGGAGAGTAGCGCAAGATTAATCTTGCGCTACGGGCGCTACCACCCGTACCCCTACCTGCACGGCGCGGCGATGGGGCAAGCACTGGCGGCGGCAGACCTGGCCGTCTGCCGGGCCGGGGCGTCCACGTTGGGGGAGTTGCCGTACTTTGGACGGCCCGCCGTCCTGGTCCCGTATCCCTATGCCTGGCGCTACCAGCGGGTGAACGCCCGGTGGCTGGCCTCGCGCGGCGCGGCGGTCGTCCTGGAGGACGCGCATCTGGAGGAGGAACTGGTGCCGACGGTGCGGTCGCTGCTGGAGGACCCGGCGCGGCTGGCCCGTATGCGGGAGCAGGCTCTGGCCCTGGCCCGTCCCGATGCGGCGAAGAGCCTGGCGGAGTTGCTGGTGGAAATCAGGGGGTGAGAAGTGATCCCGCTCAACACCTTTTTCTGGATGGTCATCCTGATGTTCGGGCTCATCGGCGCGCTGCGGGGATGGGTGCGGGAGTTGCTGGTCACCCTGGCCATTATCTCCGCCTACTTCCTGCGCTGGCTGGCCCTGAACATCATTCCGTTTGTGAAAGATTACCTTCATAGACGTTCGGCTTTAGACCAGTTTTACATTTTCAGCGCCCTCTTCGTCATTATGGCTCTTTTTGGCTACGCCGGGCCGGCGATGTCGCCTTACCTGGCGGGGAAAGCCCGGCGGGAGAAAATCCAGGACCTGCTCCTGGGATTCATCATCGGCGCGGCCAATGGATATTTGCTGGCAGGCACTATTTGGGGTTTCATACACGCGGCCGGGTACAACGTCTGGGGCATCGTGCCGCCGGACCCGAATTCGTCCGCCTTTCAGTTCGCCACCCATTTTCTACCCTACGTCTGGATGAACGATACGCTGATGCTCATCCTGACCGGGATGACGTTGATCGTGGTGCTGGTGGTGCTGCTATAAGGAGGACTATCAAATGGGAAACGAAATCTTGCAAATAAGACGGGGCACCTTGGGCCCGATTCGTGAGTTGCCGTCTGAGGGACTGAAACTGTATCCCTTCACGCTGTTCATTGGCAAGCAGGGGACGGGGAAATCCCTGGTTTCTCAAATCCTTTACTTTTTTAGAAACCTGCCTTTCTTGGTGAGGTTTTACCGGGCCTACCTGGGGCCGGAGGCCGGTCCGGAAGCCATTGTGCGCAATACCCTGGATGGCCTGCGGAGCGCCCGGCGGGCTTTTGCCGTATTTGCGGACCCTTCAGTTTCTATCACATATATCTCGCCCGATGGCCGGAAAGAGTTGGGAATCGGAATGGACCGACGGAATCGCCGGATTGTCCCTCATCGCGACCTCCGGGAGGAGATTGAGAATTTCATCGGGAAGGAAACAGGCACTCCTCTGGGGAATGCACTGTATATTCCTGCCGAACGGGTGCTCTATTCCCACGCCCGGGGACCTGACGTATGGAGGCTTCTCTCTATCCCGTCTACCCTGAGCCGATTTGCCACAGTCCTGGAGGAGGTTGGAGAAACGTTCAAGAACTGGCCCGGCGGCGAGCCGGACACAGAAGAGGGGAAGTGGGTACGAAAGGTGGGAAGAGAGGCCCTTGCCGGAGAGGCGTACCGGGTGGGGGATTACTGGAAATGGGATTTTGGAGGAGCGCAGCGTCTGGATATTGACATGGCCTCTTCCGGCCAGAAGGCTGGCTGGCCCATCGTCCTGCTGGCGGAGGCCCTCTTTTCCTGGCGGCGGGATCGGGAGATTCCGCCCAACTTTGCCCTGCATGTAGAGGAGCCGGAAATCCACCTTCACCCGGAAGCCCAGGTCGCGATGGTCAAAATCCTGGCCTACCTTGTCAACCGCGGCTTTCAGGTCCTGGTGACTACCCATTCGCTGACCATCTTGCACACGTTGAACAACCTGCTGGCAGCGTCCGTGCTGCCAGAGGATGTGGTGGAACCAGGAATCCCAGAGCCGGAGGTGCGTCTGAAACCGGGAATGGCGGGGGCTTATTTCTTCCGGGAAGACGGAAAGGTGGTGAATCTGGTGGATGAAGAGACCGGGCTCCTTTCTGAGGCAGAAATGGCCGAGGTTGGCGAACAATTGATTATGGGACTCAACCGGATAGAACACCTGAGAGCATACGGGGCGTGAACGATGTGTCGGCTGAACGCCTTTCGTGTTTATGACTCCAATCAGGGAGTAACTTGCTCACTGGAAGGGGCTTTGTCTATCACCATGCAAAGAGATGAATACCTCCTGGCATATAGCCTGGAGCAGTACTTTGGAGACGCCCCGATCAAGAGGCCGGATTATCTGCTGATCGGCAGAGTAGGGGAAGGGCCATGGGTGGTAGTATTTGCGGAACTTAAAAGCCGAACCGGCTGGAGCGACGCCTTGAAGAAATTTCGTGAGGTTTTACCTGCCCTGGGGAAAGGCGGGGAGGCCGGCGGGGAAGAGCATCATCGGAAATGCGGCCAACTGCTTCCCCTGGGAAGAGATCACCCTGTTGTTGCAGTGGCAATGGGTCGGCTGGGAAAAGAGTTCAGGAAGGCCGGCCGGACAGACCGGGATCGCAGGCCGGCGGACCTGAGGAAAGGCATACCTTGGGGAGGCAAAGAGGTTCGTATCGCTTCGCCGATGTTCGGAAAGGAATACTCGTCGCTCCAAGATTTCTTTGTCCAAATCGGCGTGATTCCGCCCTCCCGATGAGGTGACGATAATGCTGAACCTGAAGAACACCCGCCGCGTCCACCTCATCGGCATCGGCGGGGCCGGGCT
>DAOTWL010000339.1:0-4338 GCA_034435875.1 Anaerolineae bacterium | reverse complement strand
TGCAGGTCTGGTTCAACCTGGCCTGGATGGACCCCGACGAACTGGCGAAGGAGCCCCTACGGAGCCTGGTCGCCAAGGACCACGGCTTCGCCGAAGAGGATAAGGCCGTCCTCTTTGACGAGGTCCGCCGCATCCTGGCCCAGGTCCTCCCCATCCACCGGGAACTCCAGGAGAAGGGCCAGATAGAGGTCACCACGACCCCCTACGCCCACCCCATCCTCCCCCTCATCTACAACGCGAACCTCGCGCAGGTAGGGAACCCTGATGCTCTGATGCCCCTCCCCTTCGCCTACCCTGAGGACGCCGTCGCCCACCTGATGCGCAGTGTGGATATCTACCAGGCCCACTTCGGCCGAAAGCCCCGGGGCCTCTGGCCTGCTGAAGGCGCCGTCGCCCAGGAGATTGTCCCCCTGGTGGCGAAGGCCGGATACCGATGGATGGCCACCGGCGAGCCGGTCCTGGCCCAGTCCCTGGGCATCGGCGATTTCACCCGCGATTTCAAGGAGACTGTCCAGGAAGCCGATGCCCTCTACCGCCCCTACTACGTCGGCAAAGGGGACCAGCGCGTCGCCGTCTTCTTCCGGGACTGGACCCTCTCGGACAAAATCGGCTTCACCTACTCCGGCATGCCCGGCGAGAAGGCCGCGCAGGACCTGATGAACCGGCTGGAGAACATCCGCGCCCGTCTGAAAGAAGAGGGCGCGCCCGGCCCCCACATCGTCAGCATCATCCTGGACGGCGAGAACGCCTGGGAGTACTACGACAACGACGGCAAGGAGTTCCTCCACACCCTGTACCGCCTCCTCTCCGAGAGCCAGACCATCCGGACGGTGACGCCGTCCGAGTACCTGGCGATGTTCCCCGAGCAGCGGACGCTGGAGCGCCTCTTCCCCGGTGCCTGGTTCAGCGCCAACTACGACACCTGGATCGGCGAACCGGAGGAGCGGCAGGCCTGGAACTACCTGGTCCAGACCCGCTACGACCTCTCCAAGTACGACATCTCCAAAACCCGCAGCGCCCCGCCGGAGGCCATCGCGCAGGCGCTGGACTACATGTACCTGGCCGAGGGTTCGGACTGGTTCTGGTGGTACGGCGCCGACCAGGACTCCGGGCAGGACGAGTACTTCGACGAGGGCTTCCGGGCCCTGCTGAGGAAGGTGTACCAGTCGCTGGGCGAGCCGGTGCCGGCCTTCGTGGACGTCCCCATCATCCCCAAGAAGCCGGTCCGGGCCGACCAGGAGGTTCAGGGCCTCCTCTCGCCCACGGTGGACGGCCGGGTCGGGCCCGACGAGTGGGCCGGCGCGGCCCTGTTTACCGGCGGCTCCCAGGCCGCCGGCGCCGACCTGGCCTACGCCTTTGACGCCCGCAACCTCTACGTCCGGGTGACGTTCCGGCAGCCCCTGCCCGCCGGAACGCGCATCGGGATGTACATCGTCTCCCCGCGCGCGGCGGAGGTCTCTCCCTTCGCCCGCGCGGCCGAGGGCGAGGAGGCGCGGCTTACCGGCATCGCCGCCACCCATCTCTTTGAGTGGGACGGGCAGGCCCTGACGGCCTACCGGCCCGTCAAATCCCAGTGGCAGGCCGCCGGAGCCGTCGGCGAGGCCGCCATGGGCCCAGACGCCTTTGAGGCCGCCATCCCCTGGGAGGCCCTGGGCGACCTGGAGGCCGGCGACGACCTGCGGCTGGTGGTCCTCGTCGCCCCGACGGGCCTGAGCCTGCCCGTGGGCGGGCCCGCGCAGGTCGTCCTCCCCGACCTGGGCCGCTACACGACGGTCCTGACAGTGGAGGACCCGGAGGGGGACGACCACGGCCCCGGCACCTACACCTACCCCACCGACGCCGTCTTCAAGCCCCAGGTCTTTGACCTGAAATCCTTCACCGTCGCCTACGACGAGAAGAGCCTGGTCTTCCGGTTCGCCTTCTACGGCCCCATCCCCAACCCGTGGGGTTCGCCGAACAACCTGGCCCTCCAGACGCTGGACGTCTACGTGGACAAAGACCCCGGCGCCGGGACGGGTGCCCGGCTCCTCCTGCCCGGCCGCAACGCGGCGCTGGAGGCGGGCAACGGCTGGGAGGTCGCGGTCTGGGCGGAGGGCTGGACGCCGCAGATTCTGGCGCCGGACCCGCAGAGCGGTGCGCCGAAGCAGGTGACGGGCGTCTCCTTCAAGGTCATCGTGGACCCGGCGGCGCGGACGGTGACGCTGCGGGTGCCCCGGAGCGCCTTCGGCGAGGGGGACCCGGCGGCGTGGGGGTACGTGGCGGCGGTGCTCAGCCAGGAAGGCTTCCCCTCCACGGGGGTCTGGCGGGTGCGGGACGTTTTGCCGCAGGCCCAGCAGTGGCGCTGCGGCGGCGGCCCGGACGACACCAACCACACCCGCATCATAGACCTGGCCTGGGCCGGCGCGCCGACGCAGGAGGAGATGCTCTCCCGCTACCCCGCCAGCAAAGCGGACATCGCCACCCTGGGCCCGGACGACTTCCCGCAAATCCCGCTTCTGCGGGCCCAATAGTCAGCCTGCGTAGCGCGGGCTGTCAGCCTTCTGTGGCCGCGCCGCTTTGCGCTGATTGAAAATCAGCTTCCCTGGGCCCTCTGGCGCTGGGTGTCAGCCTTCGCTGACACTTTCTCATAGGACGGCGCAAGCCGTCCCCTGGCCAGAGGCCCAGGAAGGCCGCCGCCTCGGGTGAGCCTTCGGCTGGCCCTTCAGGCGGCGCTGGCGGCCTGTGCTCCCTCCTGTCCCCAGACGACGCGGTGCGGCGGGCGGCAAAGCCGCCCGCCGCACCTTTATCCCCCACTGATCCCCCAAGGATATGCCAGGCACCTTAAGAAGTGCCTGGCATGTCCGGACTCCACCACCCCAGAAATTCGCGGTTCCCGGCGGGACCCAGGAGCGGGGAGACCATCAGTCCCCGCAGGGTCAGGCCCAGGTCGGCAGCAGCGCGGGCCACCTCAACCAGCACGCGCCGGTGGACGGCCGGGTCCCGCACCACCCCGCCCTTCCCCACCTCCCGCCGCCCGGCCTCAAACTGGGGCTTGATCAGCGTGAGGATATGCCCGCAGGGGTGGAGCCACCCCACCGCGCGGGGCAGGATCAGCCGGAGCGAGATGAAAGAGACGTCTACGGTCACCAGATGGACCGGTTCCGGCAACCGCTCCAGGTAGCGGGCGTTGGTGCGCTCCATCACCACCACGCGCGGGTCGTTGCGCAGGCGCCAGTCCAGTTGCCCGTAGCCTACGTCTATGGCGTAGACCCGGACGGCGCCGCGCTGGAGGAGGCAATCGGTGAAGCCGCCGGTGGAAGCGCCCACGTCGGCCACCACCCATCCCCGCACATCCACCCCGAAGCCCACCAGGGCAGCCTCCAGTTTCTCCCCGCCCCGGCTAACAAAGCGCGGCCGCGCGGTCAGCGCGATCGGCGCGTCGGGGGCCACCAGCGCTCCGGGCTGGTCCACCACTTGGTCGGCCACGCGCACCTCGCCCGCGCGGATCCACCGCTGCGCCTCTGCGCGGCTCCCGGCCAGCCCCCGCTCCACCAGCAACCGGTCCAATCGGATTCGTTGCGCCCTGTTCATATCGGGAAAGGGAAGCACCTTTGGAAATACTACTCTAACTGCTCCGGGGCGTCAAGTCTCTCGTATGAGGTTCGGACATGAGTTGGGACATCCGCTTTCTTTCGTGCCCTCACCCTACCCCCTTGCCCGCATATGTGTTAACTTAATGGGCTGCGCCAGTTGGGTTGCCGCCTCGGGCGCTGACTGATGAAATTTAACAAATTAACTGGAGTCTGGCGATTCTTGAAAACGTGCAGAAATCTCCAAAGGTTGGTGTACCGAGCCACTGTTCAAAAAGGCTGCGTAGATGGTCAACATCGGTGAAATATTTGCAGAGTTCCCGATCAAAATTGGCTTGCATGGAATTCCCCCTGTGCTTACGATTTCCTGATCGGAGCAAGTAGACTAATTTAAATTTAATTATACCCACGAATAGGGATTTGACCAGTAACCCGAACTTGATAAGCCGCTTGAAGTAATGAGGTTCAGAAAGTTGACAGTTTCCCCCCTTTAGACTACAATACACGTCACAAAGCGTTGACGAGGAGCGCCCATGAACAAGAAACAGTGGACCAGCGACGAAGTCCGACAGAGTTTCCTGGATTTCTTCGCCGCCCGGGGCCATACCATTGTCCCCAGTTCCAGCCTGGTGCCGGTGGACGACCCCACCCTCCTCTTCACCAACGCCGGGATGAACCAGTTCAAGGACGTCTTCCTGGGCATCGGCACCCGCCCCTACAAGCGGGCCGCCGACACCCAGAAGTGTCTGCGCGTCTCCGGCAAGCACGC
>DAOTWL010000338.1:0-2806 GCA_034435875.1 Anaerolineae bacterium | reverse complement strand
GCGGCGGCCGAAGGCCGTCGCCCCCCATCCCCCCGCGCCGCGTAGCGGCAACGGGGAGGGGGCGGGGGGGAGAGGCTCTGCGAAAAGCCAGAAGCGGTACGACTTTTCGGGACTTTCGCCCGGTATGACTTTACGAGTATTCCATGGCGGGGCGCCATTCCCGCAGGGCAGAAACGAGCGTGTGGCGCAAGATGAATCTTGCGCTACGCAAGTTTCTGGGTAGACTCAACACGCATAAGTCCTGTAATGAGCCGTTAGCCATCAGTCGTTCAATGGAGAGGGATATACTCTGGACTCCGTGGCGCATGGTCTACCTGCGGGGCGAGCAGCCGCTGCCGCAGGAGTGCCTGTTCTGTCTGAAGCCCCGCCAGCCAGACGAGGAGGCGCACATTGTCTATCGGGGGCGCCTCTGCTACGTCGTCCTCAACCGCTACCCGTACAACAACGGCCACCTGATGGTCGTCCCCTACGTCCATGTCCCCTCGCTGGAGGATTTGGACGGGCCGACGCTGGCGGAGTGGATGGCGCTGACGCAGACCAGCCTGCGGGTGCTGCGGGAGGCGTACCACCCGCAGGGGTTCAATGTGGGGCTGAACATCGGGACGGCCGCCGGGGCGGGGGTGGCGGACCACGTCCATCTCCACGTCGTCCCCCGCTGGGGCGGGGACACCAACTACATGAGCGTCGTCGGCCAGACCCGCACCATTCCGGAGTGGCTGGACGACACGTATCGGCGGCTGCGCCCGCTGTTTGAGGAGTACGCGCCAAGGGGAGGGGTCGGTGGTGAATGGCAGATGACATCGCCATCAAGGGCACCCGCCAGGGGCTGTTGATCACCCTGGGGGATGGCCCCTGGGAGGCCCAGGTGGATGCCCTGGCCCGGCGGCTGGAGAAAGGAGCCGCCTTCTTCCGGGGCGGGCGCGCCGCCCTGGATGTGGGCCCCCGGCCGCTGAATGAATCTCAGATTCGCCAGGCCCGGGACCTGCTGGTCCGCTACGAGGTGGACCTCTGGGCCGTTCAGAGCACGGCGGACGCCACCATCCTGGCAACCGTGCGGCTGGGTCTCTCTCCCATTCTGGGCCCAGAAGCGGCCGCCGGGGATACCGGGCCGTCGCGCGAGGGGAAAGAGACACCGGTCCCCCCCGCAGGCGGGCTGGTGGTGGAACGGACGGTCCGCTCCGGCCAGCGCATTGAGCACCCCGGCGATGTCATCATCATCGGCGACGTCCACGCCGGGGCGGAGATTATCGCCGGCCGTCACGTCATCGTCTGGGGAAAACTGCACGGGGTGGTACACGCCGGGGCCCTGGGGGACGAAGGCGCGGTCGTCTGCGCGCTGGAGCTGGCCCCGACGCAACTCCGCATCGCCGACCACATCGCCCGCTCTCCGGAGGAGCGCCGCCGTCGGCCCGTGCCGGAAATGGCCCGCGTCCACCGAGGGCGTATAGAGGCCGTTCCCTGGCCCCATCGGTAAGGAGGTGGAATGAGTGCCCGGGTGGTGACCATTACTTCGGGGAAAGGCGGCGTCGGCAAAACCACCGTCACCGCCAACCTGGGGGTCGCGCTGGCTATGCGCGGCCAGCGGGTGGTGACCATAGACGCGGACATCGGCCTGCGCAACCTGGACGTCATGCTGGGTCTGGAGAACCGCATCGTCTACGACCTGGTGGACGTGGTGGAGGGACGATGCCGGCTGCGCCAGGCACTGGTACGGGATAAACGGTTGCAGGAACTGTACCTCCTCCCCGCCGCCCAGACCCGCGATAAGAGCGCCCTGCGCGCGGAGGACATGGTCCGCGTCTGCAACGAACTGCGGGAGTCCTTTGACTTCCTGCTGGTGGACTCCCCGGCAGGGATTGAGCAGGGATTCCGTAACGCCGTCGCGCCCGCCGACGAAGTGCTCATCGTAACCAACCCGGAAGTGGCGGCGGTGCGGGACGCCGACCGGATCATCGGCCTGATAGAGGCGGAGGGGAAAGGCCCGGCGCGCCTCATCATCAACCGGCTGAAGCCGGAACTGGTCCGGCGGGGGGACATGCTGGATACGTCGGCGGTCATAGAACTGCTGGCCATAGACCTCATCGGCATCATCCCGGAGGACGAGACGGTCATCGTGGCCGCCAACACGGGCCGGCCTGTCGCTTTTACGGATAACAGTCCGGCCGGCCGGGCATTTCACAACATCGCCCGCCGGATGCTGGGCGAAGAGGTTCCCTTCGCTCCGCTCAAAGAGCCGGGCTTCCTGGAACGGTTTTTCCGCTGGATGCGCGCCGAGGGGGAGGAACAACGATGAAACTACTGGACCGTTTGCTCCATCATCAGGAACCGCCCAGTGGCGAAATCGCCCGTGAACGTCTGCGTCTGGTCCTGGCCCACGACCGGGCCAATATCTCCCCCGGGCTGCTGGAGGTCCTGAAGGACGAAATCATCGCCGTCATCTCCCGCCATGTGCCCATAGACCCGGACGGGGTGCAGGTGACCTACACGGAAGGCCCGCGCGTCAACCGGCTGGTGGCGGACATCCCCCTGCGGACGGAGCGGAGAGCGCGCTAATTTCCTCACCCCTCCCCTCTCCTGACCTTCGGAGATTGCTTAAAGTCGAGGCAAGGCAATAAACCACCAAGACACAAAGGCACAAAGTGTCTGAAGGGGTAACTACCTACGCCAGGGGCTAAAAGCCCAATGGTGCGAACATTTGCCCCCACCCCCTTTATCCCCCCTCCCCCATCGCTACGCTTGGGGGGAGGGGCCGGGGGTGCGGCGGCCGAAGGCCGCCGCAAAACCCTTCCTTTCTCCCCTCCCCTCT
>DAOTWL010000337.1:0-13295 GCA_034435875.1 Anaerolineae bacterium | reverse complement strand
GATATGCCTGGGGTTCCGTCCCGGTTTCCTGGACGGGAGACTTGACGCCCGGCCTGGGAGAGGGCCCGCTCCTCCGCGACCCTTCCTGGTCCTCTCTCCTCACCGACGTCCCACTCCCCTAATTCACGTTTCACGTTGCACGTTTCACGCTTCCCGTTTCACGCTTCCCGTTTCACTCCTCACAAGGAGGCCATATGCCCACCGGAATCCGCGATAAAGTCGCCATTATCGGCATGGGATGCACCCGATTCGGGGAACGCTGGGATGTAGGGGCCGAGGACCTGATGGTGGAGGCCTTTGAGGAGGCGCTGGCCGACGCCGGGATTGACCGCAGGGAAATCCAGGCCGCCTGGCTGGGCACCTGCTTTGAGGAGATCAGCGTCGGCAAGAGTGCCCTCCCCCTCTCCATTACCCTGCGGCTCCCGCGCATCCCGGTCACCCGGGTGGAGAACTTCTGCGCCACCGGGACGGAGGCGTTTCGGGGCGCGGTCTACGCGGTGGCGTCGGGCGCGTGCGACATCGCGCTGGCGCTGGGGGTGGAGAAACTGAAAGACGTGGGCTACGGGGGGCTCCCCAACCTGGGTGCCACGGCGGGGAGCCTCAACTGGCAGTGGATGCCCAACATCACCGCGCCGGGGGCCTTCGCCCAGTTGGCCACCGCCTACGCCGCCAAATACGGCATCCCGATGGAGGACCTAAAGCGCGCCATGGCCCACGTCTCCGTCAAAAGCCACGCCAACGGCGCGCTCAACCCCAAGGCCCACCTGCGCCGTCCCGTCACCGAGGAGGAAGTGCTGAACGCGCCCATTGTCGCTTATCCGCTGGGCCTCTTTGACTGCTGCGGCGTCAGCGACGGCGCGGCCTGCGCGATTGTGACCACGCCGGATATCGCGCGCGGGCTGGGCAAGAAGGAGGTCGTCACCGTCAAGGCGCTGCAGGTGGCCCTCTCCAGCGGGGAGGAGATGGGGTACAACGAGTGGGACGGGACGTACTTCATGACCACCGCCAAATGTAGCAAGGCGGCGTACCAGGAGGCCGGCATCACCGACCCCCGGCGGGAAATCAGCATGATGGAGGTCCACGACTGCTTCTCCATCACTGAACTGGTGACGATGGAGGACCTGCATATCTCGGAGCGGGGGAAGGCCTGGAAGGACGTGCTGGACGGCTTCTTTGACCTGCGCGGCGGGGGGATTCCCTGCCAGCCGGATGGCGGCCTGAAGTGCTTCGGGCATCCCATCGGCGCCTCCGGCCTGCGGATGCTCTACGAGATGTACCTGCAACTGCTGGGGCGGGCCGGGGAGCGCCAGATTCCCAATCCCCGCTACGGCCTCACCCACAACCTGGGCGGCATGCCGCACATGAACATCTGCGCGATTACCATTGTGGGGTTGCTGTAGCGCAAGATGGATCTTGCGCTCTGGCACTGCGCGGCGGGCGGCTTCGCCGCCCGCCGCAATCTCCCATTATCTCCCGATATGGAGACCGAACTCTTCACTCACCCCGAACTAAACCGCGAAGTCACCGCCATCGGCGGGCACTACGTCTGGGTGAAGGAGGACCGGCTCCCCTTTGGGGGACGGGAAGTCCTCTACCTGGTGGGCTGCGCCGTCCTGGACACCACCTGCTGCGGCGTCGGCGGCTTCGCCTGCGCGCTGGTGCCCGGCTTCGTGGTGGAGTGGAAGAGCGAACTCTCCCCGGAAGGCCGGCCCGTCTCCCGGGTGGAGCGGGTGCGGGATGAGGCCGTCCAGGCCGAAATCCGCCGCCGCATCCGCGAGACAGAGCCGGTCCACCAGGTGAACTTCCTGTAACTCACGTTTCACGTTTCACGCTTCACGTTTCACTATGTTCTCAACCCGCATCACCCAACTCTTCGGCCTAGAATACCCCATCGTCGGCGGCTGCATGATGCATATCTCCGGCCCGGAGTTTGTCGCCGCCATCTCCAATGCCGGCGCGCTGGGCGTCCTGGCCTCGGCGGTGTTCCCCGACCGGGAGTCCTTCCGGCAGGCCGTCCGCCGCACCCGCGCGCTGACCGACCGGCCCTTCGCAGTGAACCTCAGCCTTCATCCCGCCGTCCGTCCCATAGATAACGCCGTCTATGTGGACGTGATTCTGGAGGAAGGGGTACGGATTGTGGAGACCAGCGGGCATCGTCCGCCGGAGGACCTCTTCGCCCGGCTGAAGGCGGGCGGCGTGACGGTGATGCACAAATGCGTCAGCGTGCGGCATGCCCTCACCGCTCAGCGCCTGGGGGCGGACGCGGTGACCGTCTTCGGCAGCGAGGGGGGCGGGCACATCGGCGAACTGGGGCTGACGACGATGGTGCTGGTGCCGCTGGCGGCGGACGCGCTGGAAGTGCCGGTCCTGGCAGCGGGCGGTATCGCCGACGGGCGCGGGCTGGCCGCCGCGCTGGCCCTGGGAGCGGAGGGGGTGGTCATCGGCACCCGTCTCCTGCTGACGGAGGAGTGCCCCATCCACCCCAATCTGAAGCAGGCGCTGGCCCAGGCCGCCGAGACCGACACCCGCCCGATCCTGGGTTCACTCCATAACCAGATGCGGGCCTGGGATAACGCCGCTGCCCGCCAGGTGGCCGAACTGGAGGCCCGAGGCGCGTCCCTGGCGGAGATTCTGGCCGTCGTCGGCGGCCCCATGACCCGCCGGATGTACGAGACCGGGGAGATAGGCGTGGGGGTGACCGCCTGCAGTCAGGCGGTCGGCCTGGTGCGGGAAATCCGGCCGGTGGCGGAGGTGATCCGGGGGATGGCGGAGGGGGCGCAGGCGGTCATCCGGCGGCTGCTGGAGACCGGCTGACGGACATGCCCGGCACTTTCCGAAGTGCCTGGCACGTCTCCGGTCTTACAGCAGAGATGCCGCCAGCCACCCGGCCAGGGCCAGGAAGACCAGCGCGGTGCCCAGTTTCACCGCCGCCGCCCGCTTCTGGATGAACATGCCCAGCTGCACGGAAGTGGTGCCGAAGTAGGCGAAGGCGAAGACGACGCCCAGGGGCAGGATGAAGGCCAGGTTGTAGAGCAGGAGGTAAGCCACCGCGCGGGCCCGCATGGCCGGCACGCTGAGGACGAAGATGATGGTCGGCAGGTAGAGTTGCCCCGTGCAGGCCAGTTCCAGCAGCGAGACCAGCAGCCCGGTGACGAACGCCCCCAGGACGTAGGCCGACAGTCGCTGTCCCTTGCGGACAACGGCGCGGGCCTGTCTTTTCAACCGGTCCGGCAGTTGCAGGGTCATCTCCTCTAACCGTCCCCGCCGGGCCTTCAGGAAGTCCAGAAAACTGAGCACCGCCAGAACCAGGCAGAGAAGCGCGGTCAGGCCGTAGAGCCAGCGCCCCGCCAGGGTCAGCGCGCTCCCCAGGAGGTCCAGGAGTTTGTAGAGCCCCAGCCCCACCGTCACATAAGCCAGGAAGACGCCCCCGGTGAACGCCCCGCCCGCTGTCAGGACCTGCCGTCCCTTATACCCCCCGACGGCCAGGTAGGCGATGAAGAAAACGAGGACGGCGAACGCGCATGGGTTCAACCCGTCCACCAAACCGGCCAGGAGGACGGTGAGCGGCCCCAGGGCGCGGAAGCGCTCCACCAGTCCTGTCAGTCCTGTCGCCGGGTTGAAGTCCGCCCAGACCTTCCCCGCGCCGGTAGCGGCGTACTTCTCCACCAGCGCCTGCAGGTTCTGGGGGGTGATTTCCCGCTCCCCGATGAGCGCGTCGTCCCCCATGAAGATGGCCGGGGTGTGGAGGTCCGACCGTCCGGCCCGCTCCGCCAGCCACTGGGCCAGGGCGGCCTGCTCATAGATGTTGAACTCCTCCACGATCAGTTGCGGGTACCGCTGGCGGATGTAGCGGATGTCCGCCTCGGCGCGGCTGCACTCCTGGCAGCCGACCTGGTAGAAGTAGGCGGCCCAGATGGGGGCCTGGGTCTCGCATGCGGCGACTTCCTCAGGGGTGCAGACGCCCAGCCCGCCCGGTTCCACGCCGATGCCGGGGCCGGCGGAAGGGCTGCTCACACTGTTCAGCGCGGCCTCCAGGCCGGGGATGGGGGGAAATTCCGCGCCGGTCTCCGCCAGACATTTCTCCACCAGGCAGGGCAGTCGCTGCCGGGCCTCGTCCTCACCGATGAGAATCTGGTCGCCGACGACGAGGGTGGGCAGGCCGCGCTGCTCCGGCGCAACGCCGAAGTACTCCTCCGTCCGCACCAGCAACTCATAGGCAACCGGGTCGCCGATTTCCAGGTAGCGGATGTCCAGCCGGGCCGCGTACTTCTCCTCCAGCGGCTTCAGGACGTCCCGCTCCACGGCCTGGCAGTGGGTGCAGTCCACCGAATAGAAGTAGAGGATGTGGATGACAGGGTCGTCGGGGGCAGGAGATGCCCCCGCCGGGCGCGCCGGGATGGAGAGGGCAAGGAGAAGGGTCGCCAGGAACAGAAGCCAATGGTGCTGTTTGCTCATCGCTTCTCTTTGGTAGAATTTCACGCCAGCATCCCCCGGATGATAATATCCACCGCCTCTTCCTCGCTCAGGCCCCGGGCCATCAGCGTCTCCAGTTCCTTGCGGCTCACGGAGCCGATGGCCGCCTCGTGGGTCACCCGGGCCTGGTCGTTGCGGACGATGACGATGGGGGTGTTGCGGGCCACCGCCTCGCCCCGGACGATTTCCGTGCAGTCCATGTGCCCGCGCGCGCCGGGGGCATTCCCCTCCGTCGTGGTATAAACCTCACCGACAGCCCGGTCCCGCACCGCGACGCGGGTCTTCGTCAGCCCCCGCGCCTCGGGGCCGTTGAGACGGATGGTCTCCTCCGCGCGGAGGTAATCTTCGCCCATCCCATACGCCTTGACCGTCAACTCCGCCACCCCGCGCGCGGCGACGTCCACCTCCATCCGGATTTCCATCCGGCCCACCCGTCCGTGGGTCAGGTTAAACTCGTTCTCAAAATGGCCCCCCTCCTCCACGATGACGTGGCTGGTGGGGAGGACCTGAACGCCGCCGTAGGGGCCGTGAAAGTGGGCCTCAGTGTAGCGCATCGTCGCCCCGGGCCCGATGCGGACGGTCGCGTCCATAATGTGCTGCAGGTTCACCGCGTTGGGGAAAGTACAGTGGGCCAGGAAGCCCACCTCCGCCCCTTCGCCGATCTCAAAGGTTGGAATAATCTCCTGAATCCCCTCCTGAGGGATCATCCCGAAGCAGAGATGGACGGGGTGCTCCACGCGCGTACCCGGGTCCACCCGGATGTGGGCCCGGATGCCGTTAGGGGTCTCTTCGGCCTCAAGGTGGACGCCCGGGATTTCGTTGACCAGGAGGACCCGGTTGGCGCTGATGACGGCGCTGGCGATGCGGTCGGATTGGAGGGCGGAGACTTTGCCGCCGGCGGCCTCGTAGGCCTTCAGGATGGCCTCAAAATCGCGCGCCCAGGCGGGGTCGCGCCGGGTCAGGAGGGAGGCAGGGGAAACAGGCGCGCTGTGGGCCTTCATTCGCACACCCCCCGGGTGACCACTTCCTTGTAGGCGTCGCCGTTCACCGGCTCCCAGGGCTGCGCGCCCAGGGTCTCCTCGTGGGGACGGCACCGCCGGGCAAAGTACGCCCGCACCTCGTCCGGACTGCCTGTTTTGACGACCACGCCGCCGCACATCAGGCTGGCCCGGTCGGCGGCATCGGCCATCTCGTCCCGGTGGGTGATGAGCAGGACCGCCGTCCCTTCCGCCGCCATCCGCCGGATGAGGCCGGTGATCTCCTCCACGCCCAGTACGTCAATCCCCGAGTCGGGCTCGTCCAGAATGGCTAATCGGGGGCGCATGGCGTAGACGGCGGCCAGTTCTATGCGTTTGCGCTCGCCGCCGGAGAGGGTCGGGTCCACAGGGCGGCCCAGGTAGGCGGCAGGGGCCAGCGCGACGGCCCGCAGCGCCTCCTCCACGCGGGCCAGCGTCGGCTCTTTCATCCCCAGCGCGATGTAGTCGCCGGTACGCAGTCCCTCAAAGCGGGCCGGCTCCTGCCAGGCCAGGGTGATGCCCCGCCGGGCCCGCTCCGGGACGGGCAGGTCGGTGATGTCCTCACCGTCAAAGAGGATACGGCCCTGGGCCGGGCGGTACCCCGCGCAGCCCATCAGCGTATAGGCCAGGCTGCTCTTGCCGGAGCCGTTCAGCCCCAGCAGGACGTGGACCTCGGCAGGATAGACGGTCAGGTTGACCCCCCGGAGCACTTCCGCGCCGGGGCGGTGCACATGCAGGTTTTCTACCACCAGTAACGGGTTCATCGCATGCCTCAGGTCGCAAGTCGCAGGTCGCAGGGCAGGGCCTGCGGCGTATAGGATACCACAGGTTGGGGGTTTCCGCCAGTCTGCCCGGGCGGATAGAGCGCGACGCCGCAGGAGTTGCTCTACGGGACGAAGCGGCTGAGCCACCGGTGGACCCGCTGGGGCATCTCGTCCCGGTTCTCCGCCGTCACCTCCCAGAGGGTGACCGTCGGCAGCGCCTTCAGCGCGTCCGCCCAGGGGTTGGGGTGGGCCATCACTGTTGCCAGGACGGTGTGCGGGCCGCTCACAGCCTGGAGGACGGCCTCCTTGAACGGGCCACAGAAGAGTTCCATTTTGCCGATTTCATCCACCACCACCAGTCGCTGCTCCCGCATCGCCCGCTGCAGCGCCGCCACCCCCACCCGTGCGATGGCCTCCACCCGATGGGGGTCGGCCTGACCCCGGTCTACATCTGGGCGGCGATTCTGACCCTGGTCTACGGCCCGAAGCGGAAGCCGGTCTACAAGGTCACCCGGAAGGTCCATCAGGCCGGCCTCTACTGGCGGGAACTCATGCCCCAGACCCTCCTGTTCCTGGCCCTGGGGGGCGCGATGCTCTACCACCTGGCGACACATTCTTTTTTGAGGCGGACTGGGGGAGTCTCCTCGGGGCGGCCTACTTTGCCGGACTGCTGACCCAGGTCATCGGGAACGCATGGTACGGTCTGGCCCTCGGCTTCCGGCGGGTCGGGAAGAAAGGACTGCGATGGGATTCCTCCCGTGCAGGGTAGGGCGACTGTTCCTGTTCGTCCTGCTGCTGGTTCTGAGCGCCTGTGCCCCTTCGCGGCCTCCGGTCACGGTTCTCTATACCATAGACCTCACCCGCCCCCCTGCGCCGTCCCCCGCCACGCCGGAGCCCCCGACCGTTCTCCCGACTCTCCCTCCGTCCCCGACCCTGACCCCGACGGCGACCCCGGAGCCCTTACCGACGCCTGCCCCGCCGCCGACGGTGACCCCGACCCCCACCCGGCCGCCGCTTCCGGCCCGCCCCGCCGTCCCCCTGAACCGGGAGGGAAAACTCTCTCTGGGCGTCTACACCGGAAAAGTGCCCTATGACCGCTTTGCGTCCGTCGCGGCCTTTGAGCAGATGAGTTTCAAGAATCGCCAGACTCCAGTTCGTAGAAGAGGCAATAGGAAATTGGTCACAGTTGGCGCCCTGACGAACCGCCTGCTTTCTTAACCTGTTGTTAACCTGCTCTTCTTCTGCGCTTAACCACAGGGGGTTATCATAGCGTCAGAATCCTGAAAGAAACAAGGAGGAGATAGAAATGTCCCGTAACCTTCGTCTGTCCGTTCTTTTCGTGGCCGTGCTGGCCCTGGTCGCGGCCTGCCAGCCGGCCCCGACCGCTTCCCCGACCCCCCAGGTCTTCGTGACCGTGGTGAAGGAGCGGGAGGTGGTAGAGGTCACCCCGACCCCCGGGCCGGTGGAGGGGACCATTCTGGTGGACGGCTCCAGCACCGTTGCCCCCATCACGATGGCCGTCGCGGAGGAGTTCCAGAAACTCTATCCCCAGGTGCGGGTCCCGGTGGGCATCTCCGGCACCGGCGGCGGCTTCAAGAAGTTCTGCGCCGGGGAGACGGACATCTCCGACGCCTCCCGCCCCATCAAGTCCTCGGAGGCCGAGACCTGCGCCCAAAGCGGCGTTGAGTACATAGAACTCCCCGTTGCCTTTGACGGCCTGGCGGTGATGGTCAACCCCCAGAACGACTTCGTCACCTGCTTGACGGTGGAGGAACTGAAGAAAATCTGGGAGCCGGACGCCGAGGGCAAAATCACCAACTGGAGCCAGGTGCGGGCGGGCTTCCCCGACCGGCCCCTGACCCTCTACGGCCCGGGTGTGGACTCCGGGACCTTTGACTACTTCACCGAGGCGATTGTGGGGAAGGCCCAGGCCAGCCGGGGCGACTTCCTCCCCAGCGAGGACGACAACGTCCTGGTGCAGGGCATCGCGGGAGATCCGAATGCACTGGGTTATTTCGGCCTGGCCTACTACGAGGAGAACAAGGACAAACTGAAGTTGGTCGCCATTGACGCCGGGGACGGCAACTGTGTCTACCCGACGCTGGAGACGGTGGCCAACGGCACGTACAAGCCCCTCTCCCGCCCCCTCTTCATCTACGTCAACCGGGCCCGGGCCGACGAAAAGGACGAGATTGACCTCTTCGTGAAGTACTACCTGGAAAACGCCAAGACGTTGGTGCTGGATGTGGGGTACATCCCGCTGACGGATGAAATCTACACGCTGGCCCAGCAGCGGTATGAGAAGCGCATCGTGGGGTCGGTCTTCAAGGGTGGCGGCCCCCAGGTCGGGGTGACGCTGGTGGACCTGCTGAAAGCGGAGCAGTAACCGCCGGGGTGGAGCCGGTGGCGGCGGCCCGCAGGGCCGCCGCCACCGCATGTCCTACCGTTTTATGCGAGTAAGATGTCACAGATGGCAACCTTTTGCAACCTAATGGAGCCGAAGACCGCGTCGGGCATCTCCACCCCCCTATCCCTCACCCGCCGTCGCCGGAGGGAGGAGCGGGTGGTTCGGGCCGTCCTGTTCTTTTTCGCCCTGGTCTCCATCCTGACCACCCTCGGAATCCTCTACGTCCTCTTCCAGGAAATGGTTCTCTTCTTTCGGGAGGTCTCCTTTGCCCAGTTCTTCCTGGATACCCGCTGGACGCCGCTTTTTCTCTCCCAGCGGTTCGGCATCTGGCCCCTGGTCAACGGGACGGTGCTGGTGGCGGCAGGCGCGATGGTCGTCGCCCTGCCGCTGGGGCTCCTGGCCGCCATCTACATGAGCGAGTACGCCAGCGAGCGGGTGCGCCGGGTCCTCAAGCCCTTCCTGGAGATTCTGGCCGGCGTTCCCACCGTCGTCTATGGCTACTTCGCGCTGACCTTCATCACGCCCATCCTGCGCTCGGTCTTCCCGCAGACCCAGGTCTTCAACGCGGCCAGCGCCGCGATCGCGATGGGCTTTATGATTCTGCCGACGGTCGCCTCCCTTTCCGAGGACGCGCTCTACGCCGTCCCGCGCGCGGTGCGGGAAGCGGCCTACGCGCTGGGGGCCACCCGCTGGGAAGTGGCGACGCAGATCGTCGTCCCGGCGGCCCTTTCGGGCATCGCCGCCGCCTTCATCCTGGCCGTCTCCCGGGCCATCGGCGAGACGATGATCGTCGCCATCGCCGCCGGTCAGCAACCCAAACTGACCCTCAACCCCCTGGAGTCCATAGAGACGATGACCGCCTACATCGTCCAGGTCAGCCTGGGCGATACCCCCCACCAGAGTCTGGCCTACAAGACCATCTTCGCCGTCGGGATGATGCTCTTCCTGATGACCCTGGGGATGAACGTCGCCAGTTACCTGCTCACCCGGCGCTTCCGGGAGGTGTACGAATGACCACGGACCGGCGACTACGGACTATGGAATACGGAGTACTTTTTGAGCCGAATCTGGGCCGCCGCAAGGCCGTCGGTCGGGTCTGGGAGGGCGTGGCGCTTCTGGCGATTCTCCTGGGCATCGCAGTCCTGCTGACCCTGCTGGTGCGGGTCTTTCTGGATGGCCTGCCCTATCTGCGCCCACAACTCTTCACCGAATTCCCGTCCCGCTTTCCGGACAAGGCCGGCCTGCGCTCCGCGCTCCAGGGCTCCATCTGGCTGATGGTGCTGACGGCGCTCCTCTCCTTCCCGCTGGGCGTCGGGGCGGGGATTTATCTGGAGGAGTTTGCGCCGAAGAACGCCCTGACCCGGTTCATTGAGATTAACGTGGCCAATCTGGCGGGGGTGCCGTCCATCATCTACGGCCTGCTGGGGCTGGGGCTCTTTGTGCGCGGCCTGGGACTGGGCCGCAGCCTCCTGGCCGGAGTCCTGACGATGACGCTGGTCATCCTGCCGGTCATTATCGTCTCCACGCGCGAGGCGCTGCGGGCGGTGCCGGCCTCCATCCGCGAGGCCGCGCTGGCCCTGGGCGCCAGCCGCTGGGAGATGGTCCGGGACCACGTCCTGGTCTACGGCATGGGCGGTGTGCTCACCGGGATGATTCTGGCCCTCTCCCGGGCCATCGGCGAGACCGCGCCCCTCATCACCATCGGCGCGCTCACCTACATCGCTTTTGACCCGCGCGGCCCGCTGGACATCCTCACCGTCCTGCCCATCCAGATCTTCAACTGGGTCTCCATGCCGCAGGCGGCGTTCCAGCGCCTGGCGGCGGCAGGCATCATCATCCTGTTAGTCGTCCTGCTCTCCATGAACGCGCTGGCCATCTGGCTGCGCAATCGGCTGCAGAAACGCTGGTAGCGTGTTGCCTATGCATATCACGTTTCACGTTTCACGGAACACGACTATGGAACCAACTGCCCTGAACATCCGCCACCTGCGAGTCTATTACGGCGATTTTCTGGCGATTAAAGATGTGAACCTCTCCATCCCTCGCCACCAGATTACGGCCATCATCGGCCCCTCCGGGGTAGGAAAGAGCACCCTTCTGCGGGCCATGAACCGGATGAACGAACTGGTCCCCGGCTGCCGGACGGAAGGGGAAATTCTCTTTGACGGGATGAACATCTACGACCCGCGCGTGGACCCCGTGGAGGTCCGGCGGCGCATCGGGATGGTCTTCCAGAAGCCCAACCCGTTCCCCAAGTCCATCTACGAGAACATCGCCTGGGGCCTGCGCATCAACGGCTTCCGGGGGAGTCGGGCGCAGATGGACGAGGTGGTGGAACAGGCCCTGCGCGCGGCCGCGCTCTGGGATGAGGTCAAAGATAAACTCCACCAGAGCGGCCTCTCCCTCTCCGGCGGCCAGCAGCAGCGGCTCTGCCTGGCCCGGGTCATCGCCCTGCAGCCGGAGGTCATCCTGCTGGACGAGCCGGCCTCGGCCCTGGACCCCATCGCCACCCTCAAGATTGAGGAACTGATGCGGGAGCTGAAGAAGGACTACACCATTGTCATCGTCACCCACAACATGCAGCAGGCGGCCCGCGTCTCCGACTACACGGCGATGATGATGCTCACCGGTGAGGGAGAGCGTTCGGGCACGGTCATAGAGTTTGACCGGACCAAGACCATCTTCACCAACCCCCGGGACAAGCGCACCGAGGACTACGTCACCGGGCGGTTCGGATAGAGGACGCGGATGAACGCGGGTGGACGCGGATTTTTACGCGAAAAATCTGTGAAATCAGCGATTTCTTTAGGGCGAGTGCAATGACCCGAAAAATTCTGGACCAGCAACTTCAGGAGATTAAGGGGAAACTGTTGACCCTGGGCAACATGGTAGAGCGGGTGCTTCTGGAGTCGTCGGAGGCGTTTCGGAAGCGGGACCTGGAGGCCGCCCGGCGGGTCATCCAGGCCGACCAGGAGATCAACGACCGGCGCTTCGCGCTGGAGGCGCTGACCATCGGCCTGATCGCCACCCAGCAGCCAGTGGCGGGCGACCTGCGTCTTCTGGCGGCGGTGCTGGAGATGGCGGGCGAACTGGAGCGCATCGGCGACTACGCCAAAGGCATCGCCGTCATCAACTTGCGGATGGGCGCGGTGGATTCGGTGGCCATCCCGGTGGAGATTTCCCAGATGGCCCAGAAGGCGGCGGACATGCTCCATCGGGCCCTGGTGGCCTTCGTGGACGAAGACGCGGAGGCTGCCCGCGCTATCCCCAGAGAGGATGACGAGGTGGATGCTCTCTATCTCCGCATCTACCGGAACCTGATGAACGTCGTGGTCTCCGACCCATCGGCAGTAGAGCGGGTGAACTGGTTGCTGTGGGCAGCTCACAACCTGGAGCGGGCCGCCGACCGGGTCACCAACATCTGCGAGCGGACCGTCTATGCGGTGACCGGAGAGATGGCGGAGATGGACGTTACCTGGGATGAGATAGAATTGGGGAACGCAGATGAACGCAGATAAACGCGGGTTTCTTTCAATTTCAATCACCAGGACACAAAGTTCTTTGATGAACGGATTTCCAGTTTTATCTCCGTCCTGTGAACCCATCCGTTTTCCGCAGAGAGGGTGGGGCCGCTTGCTCTGGTGGGACGTCCGCCTTTCTGCCGCGCTGCGGCTGGATGGGCGCTGGCGCTTCCTGGCGAAGGTTGTTGCCCATTCCGGCGATGCGGTCTTCTGGCTGGCGGGAGCGGCGGTCGCTTTTCTCTGGGGGACGCCGTTCTGGCAGGAGGTCGCGTTGCGGCTGGCAGGGGCGATGGTGGGCGCGGGCCTGGTCGCCGGTGGGCTGAAGCGGCTCCTCCGGCGCCCTCGCCCCGATGGCCCCCCGGATGGCCTCTACCCCGCCCACGACCGCTACGGCTTTCCGTCGGGGCACGCTGTGCGGGTTGCGGCCATCGCGGCCGCGCTGGCCCCGCTGGTCCCAACCTGGGCCGTCCTGCTGCTGGCCCTCTGGGCCGCCTCCGTTGCCCTCTCCCGGGTCCTCCTGGGCATCCACTACCCGCTGGATGTCCTGGCTGGCGTTCTCCTCGGTGGGATGATCGGCGCGGCGCTTCCGTGGTAGGAAGATGCGGCGGGCGGCGAAGCCGCCCGCCGCATCGTCGTCGCTATCGCTGCACCGGCAGCGCCACGGAGAACGTACTGCCCTGCCCTGGCACGCTCTCGGCCCAGATGCGCCCGCCATGGGCCAGGACGATGTGCTTGGCAATCGCCAGCCCCAGCCCCGCACCGCCCGACCGGCTCCCCCGGGCCTTGTAGAACCGCTCAAAGACCCGGGGCAACTCCTCCGGAGCGATCCCGACCCCGTATCCTGGACCGAGATGATGACCTCGTCCCCTACCCGCTCGGCCCGCACCGTCACCTCGCCGGAGGGGGTGAACTAGATGGCGTTGTGGACCAGGTTGGCGACCACTCGCCGTATCCCGTCCACGTCCACCAGAACCGGCGGAAGGTCGGAGGGCAGGGAGACGGTCAGCCTCAATCCGGCCCGTTCCGCCAGCGGGCGCAGTTCCTCCACCGGCGGCCCGACCACCTCTGCCACCGTCACCTGCGCCATCTGCAGCGGTATCCGTCCCGACTCTAT
>DAOTWL010000336.1:0-3317 GCA_034435875.1 Anaerolineae bacterium | reverse complement strand
TAGCCCCTGGTGGGAGAGGGGAAGGGGGTTCGGGGGTAGGGGTGAGGGGGGCCCGCTTCGGCGAAAAACCTACGGTTATCAGCCCCCCGGCCCTCTCCCCTCTCCTGACCAGAGGTCAGGAGAAGGGAGGGGGTGCCGCCGAAGGCGGCGGGGGAGGGGTGAGGAACATCACCCTTTGATCACCGCCAGCGGCCGCAGGCGGGCCACCTTGCGGGCCAGGCCCGCGCCGTGCACCACCTCCACCACCTGGCTGACGTCCTTGTAGGCCGCCGGGGCCTCCTCCGCCAATCCTTTCGTGCTTCCGGCCCGGATGATCAGACCCTGCTCCTCCAGTTCCCGTTTCAGGTCGGCGCCCCAGATTTTCTTCAGCGCCTGGGAGCGGCTCATCACCCGTCCGGCCCCGTGACAGGTGGAGCCGAAGGCGATCTCCATCGCCCGGCCCGTCCCCACCAGGACGTAGGATGCCGTGCCCATAGAGCCGGGGACCAGCACCGGCTGGCCCACGTCCCGGTATGCCTTCGGGATCTCCGGACGGCCCGGGCCGAAGGCGCGCGTGGCCCCCTTGCGGTGGACGCAGACCCGCGCCCGCTTGCCGTCTATCTCGTGCTCCTCAAACTTGGCGATGTTGTGGGCGACGTCGTAGACCTGGTAGAGGTCGGGGTTGCGGACTTTGCCCTGGAGGACCTCGCGGAAGGCCTCCCGGACGCCCATGGCCAGCACCTGGCGGTTGACGAAGGCGTAGTTGACCGCGCAGGCCATCGCGCCGTAGTAGGCCCGGCCCTCCGGGGAATCTATCGGCGCACAGACCAGTTCCCGGTCGGGAATGGTGATGCCGTATTTCTGGACGGCGGTCTGGAGGCTCTTGACGTAGTCGTCGCAAATCTGGTGGCCGAAGCCCCGGGAGCCGCAGTGAATCTGGACGACAATCTGGTTCTCCCGCAGGCCGAAGGCTTTAGCGACCTCGGGGTCGTAGATTTCTTCCACGACGTCAATTTCCAGGAAGTGGTTGCCGGCGCCCAGGGAGCCGATCTGCCCGCCGCCCCGCTCCCGGGCCCGGGCGCTCACCTTGCTGGGGTCGGCGCCGGGGAGGGTGCCCTCCTCCTCGGTGTGGGCCAGGTCTTCCTCCCGGGCCTGGCCGCGCTTCAGCGCCCATCGCGCCCCCTCCACCACCAGTTCATCCAGTTCCCGGCCCGAGATGCGGATGCGCCCCGGCTCCCCCACCCCACTGGGGCAGGCCCGATAGAGGGCATTGGTCAGGTCCCGCAGGTACGGGGCCACCTCCTCCCTCTCCAGATGGGAGGCCAGGAGGCGGACACCGCAGTTGGAGACGACGAAGCCGTTGGCGATAAAGTTGTGGTCCGGATGGGCAACGGTGAAGTCGTAGACGTCCTCGTTGAAGTCCGCCACGGGCTCTATGGAGGCCACCCGGGCCCAGACCATGCCGCTTTCTCCCAGGCCGGCCGTCGCCTCCTGCCGGTAGGCCTCAAAATCCAAGAAGTTGACGGGGACCCTCGGGGCCGTCTTGCGCCCTTCATAGATGGAGTGCTCCAGGAAGCCCCGGTTCACCGGCCCTGCCAGTTCGGCGGTAATCTGCGCCGGGGCGACGCCCGCTTTGTACATCGCTACGGCCGTTTCCGCCAGCACCTCCCGTTCGGCGACGGCCCTGAGTTTCTCCTTCAGGTACTGGACGGCGATCAGGCCCCCCCAGCGACGCCGATGGTTGTACTCAAACCCCACCCGGCCCCAGAGGCGGATAAGGTTCTCCGGCCGGGAGGAGATGACCAGCCGCAGCCGGATGGAGCGAGAGCCATCGGGGTTGGTCTGCTCCGTCCGCCGGGAGATGGTCAGTGTTTCCACGCCAAAGTTCTCCAGGAGTCGCGCGATGTCCTCCAGGAAGGCCTGCCCGCTCTCCACAAAACCTTCCCGCTTACTGAGGGAGAGGACAGGGGCGTAGAAGTTGGTGCCATGGGCGTTAAAAGTCGCCGGGGCGGAGAGTTCGGCGCCGAAGAGGGCGGCAAGGAAGAGCCGCTGCTGCCAGCGGGGGGCTTCAAAGAGCCAGGGCGGGACGCCGAAATCCTGTGTAGCCTTCGCCCCCACCGGCGCGCCCAGCGAGACCAGCAGGACGGCGAAACTGCTGCTGCCGACCTTGAAACTGGGCTCGTCGGTCTCAAACTCATATTCGTCGTAGGCCGTCCGGATCCAGTGTTGCCGCTTCCGGGTGTAGATGCGGGAAGGGGTGAAGCCCAGGGCAGCAACGTCGGCCCGGATGGCCTCCAGGTCCTCCGGCTTGCCGTAGAACCAGACGACGCCTTTGCCGGTGCGGTTGGTGAAGTAGAGGGTGCCGTCCCCGAAGAGGTATCCCAGCAGGCGGAGCAGGTACGGCATCGCCGGGGAGTTCAGGCGGAGGGGGAGAAGTCCCAGGCGACGGAGTTGTGCCCGGACCTGGGCCGGGCCGTTCCCCCCTTCCTTGCCCAGCGCCCGCATCACCCATTCCACGTCGGCTTCGTCCACCAGAACCCGCTCCTCCGGCTCCTCGTACTCCACCCCCTCAAAGGGATAAAGGGCGACCAGGTCTCCGGTCTGGAGGGAATCCAGCGGCCGCATCCCGTACGGCGTCCAGAAGGGGTGGTCCGCCGTAGCGACGATTTCCTCTCCGGTCTCCGTCCTCAGCCGGTAGACGGGGACGTGGGGCCTGCGGCGGAGGTACAGGACAACCGGAGTGACGGCTTCTCGTTCTGCGCTGAAGTCCTGACAGCGGAGGCGCGGCCACTTGTGCAGGCTAAACTGCGCTACAGGGAAGGTGTAGCCGAACTCGTGGAGGACGCGGCTATTACCGGACAGGCAATTGACATCATAACCGATTCCTCCAGGGGAGATCACCCCTGTCTTCACGTCCATCGCCGCAACGCCGCCGATGGGGAAGCCGTACCCTTCGTGGAAGTCGGGCATGGCCAGGACGTACTTGAGGATGCCCGGCAGCGTCGCCGCGTTGACCAGTTGCTCCACCGTCCGGTCGCGGAAGGCGGCCTCCAGCATCTCCGGGGTGGCGAAGATGCGGGCCGGAACGCGCATATCCGGACGGGTCTCCTTTGGCAACTCCCAGATGAATTTATCTACCCGACGGAAGTCTTTTTTCTCTACCATGATGGCACCTCCCTGACATCTCGCGGTAATCTCACACGGAAGCACAGAGACACAGTGGTACAAATTTCACAAATCACTTTACCAGATTACGGGAACGAGCCCTGACTTTGTGATGTCTTCGTCTTTTGTGATAAGGCTGGCCTGGCGGCGTAATGCCTCGGCCACGATCAGCC
>DAOTWL010000335.1:0-2750 GCA_034435875.1 Anaerolineae bacterium | reverse complement strand
AAGCCGCAGCGAAAGCCGAACTGAAGTGCCTGCGAGGTCTCCGGTTCAAAGGTCAGGGCGGCATCGTTGAGGTGGAGTTTCTCCAGCGCGTCCCGCAGGTCCTGGTAGTCCTCCGCCTCCACCGGATAGAGGCTGGCGAAGACCATCGGCTTGGCCGGACGGTAGCCGGGGAGGGGTTCTCCGGCGGGACGGGCGGCGTCGGTCAGCGTGTCGCCCACGCGGCACTCGCGGACGGTCTTCAGGCCGGTGGCGATGTAGCCCACCTCGCCGGTCTCCAGACGGCCGGTGGGCTGCATCTGGGGGGTGAAAACCCCGATTTCCACCGGCTCGGTCTCCAGGCCGGAGGACATAAGCATCAGCCGGCGGCCCTTCTCCACCGCGCCGTCCACCACCCGCACGTAGGCGACGACGCCCTTGTAGGAGTCGTAGTGGGAGTCAAAGATAAGGGCCCGCAGGGGGGCATCGGGCTGGCCGGAGGGCGGGGGAATTTTCCGGACGACCGCTTCCAGCACCGCCGGGACGTTGGTCCCCTCTTTGGCAGAGACCCGCAGGGCCTCATCGGCGGGGACGCCCAGGAGGTCGGCCACTTCTTTCGCCACCTCGTCGGGCCGGGCGGCAGGGAGGTCTATCTTGTTGACGACGGGGATAATTTCCAGCCCGGCGTCCAGGGCCAGGTAGAGGTTGGCCATGGTCTGGGCTTCTATGCCCTGGGAGGCGTCCACTACCAGCAGCGCGCCCTCGCAGGCAGCCAGCGCGCGGCTCACCTCGTAGGAGAAGTCCACGTGGCCGGGAGTATCTATGAGGTTCAGTTCGTAGGTCTGGCCGTCGGTGGCGCGGTAGGCCATCCGCACCGCCGACGCCTTGATGGTGATCCCCCGCTCCCGCTCCAGGTCCATAGCGTCCAGGACCTGCTCGGCCATCTCCCGGGGGGAGATGGTGCCAGTCAGTTCCAGGAGCCGATCGGCCAGCGTGGATTTGCCGTGATCGATGTGGGCGATGATGCAGAAATTACGGATGATTTCCTGGCCCATCGGCTTTCATTTTAACAGGGGCGGGGGGGATTGTCAAGCGCCAGAGCAGGATGTCGGTCATTGATTTTTGGTAACTACCTACGCCAGGGGCTAAAAGCCCAATGGTGCGAACATTTGCCCCCACCCCCTTTATCCCCCCTCCCCCATCGCTACGCTTGGGGGAGGGGCCGGGGGTGCGGCGGCCGAAGGCCGCCGCAAAACCCTTCCTTTCTCCCCTCCCCTCTCCCAAACTTCGTTTGGGAGAGGGGAGGGGTGAGGCCAGCGCGCCGAAAAAGTGAGCATCCCAGCCATCGGGGTAGGGAGTTACAGAGGAAAGAGAGAATGAGGGGGTCAAAATTCCCTGATAGCGGCATGCGGGAGAAGGATGTCCCAGCTACCAGGCAGGTAGTTGCATTGACAGAGAAAGGACATTGTGCTATAAAGTCACCCGACGGACAGGCGAGTCCGATGGGGAGGAGGTTATTTTATGGAAGAGAGAGCGCTCAAAAGACGAGAATCCGCTCTTCTGCGCCTGAGCGAGGATTGGTGGGCTGTTATCCTGGGGTTTCTTCTCGTCGCCCTGGTCCTTCTGGGCGTGCTGAGCCATGTTCCCTGGTAGTCCGGGAGGGAAAAAATGATGGCAGATACGGCCCCTGCAACCGGCGAGCGGGGAAGACAGGTTTGGTGGGGCATTGCATCGGCCATATGGCTGGTGCTGCTGGCCCTGGCGGCGAACCGCCTGGCGGCCTGGAGTCCGAAGGCGCTGGAGTACCCCCTCTGGGCCGCCGTCCTGGGTCTGCTGGCGAACGCCGTCGCCAGTGGGCTTAAGGTCAAGGATAAACTGGGCGCGGCCGTCCGGACGGAACTCTTCCTGAAGGTGGGTCTGGTTCTCCTGGGAGCCAGCGTGAATATTACGGAAGTGCTCAGCGTGGGGGCTCGGGGACTGATCCAGGCCCTGGTCATGGTGAGCGCCGTCTTCTTTTTTACCTGGTGGCTGGGCGGGGTGCTCCGGTTGGAAAAGAAACTGCGGGCGGTGATGTGCGCGGCCGTCTCCATCTGCGGCGTCTCCGCCGCCATCGCCGCCGCCGGGTCCATCCTGGCAAAGAAGGAGCATCTGGCCTACGTCACCGCGATGGTCATCGTCATTGCACTGCCGCTGATGGTGCTGATGCCCTGGATCGCGGCCCTCGCCGGGATGCCCGCCGGGTGGGCCGGGGCCTGGTTCGGCGGAAACATAGACACCACGGCCGCCGTCGTCGGCGCCGGGGCCATCTACGGGGAGGAGGCCGTCCGGGTCGCTTCCATTGTCAAAATGGCCCAGAACGCCCTCATCGGCGTGGTGGCCTTCCTGCTGGCCTTTTACTGGGTCGCGCGGGAGGAGCGGACGGAGGCCGGGCGCCCCAGCGCCCGGGTGCTCTGGGACCGCTTCCCCAAGTTTGTCCTGGGCTTTATGCTGGTCTCGGTACTGGCATCGGCAGGGGCGTTTACGAAAGCCCAGGTCAAGGACATCACCGCGCTGCGCAATTGGGCCTTCACGCTGGCCTTCATCGGCATCGGCTGGGACCTGGCCTTCAGTGAGTTCCGCAGAATGGGCCTGCGCCCTCTGGCCGTCTATCTGGCTTCCACCGTCTTCAACACGGTTCTGGCTCTGGGGGCCTCCTGGGTCCTGTTTGGGAGAGGGTGAATCTTCTGGGCCCTGGCCCTCCGGTCGTCTCTCCTTGCCGGCGAAGGGGGATTTTG
>DAOTWL010000334.1:0-3460 GCA_034435875.1 Anaerolineae bacterium | reverse complement strand
TGGAAAGGCTATCCCACATCTGGGGGTTCCTGCACTTGTTAGAGCGTTGCCCCGATTCCCTGCAGACCTACCTGTACAGACGGGGGACATGGGTAACACATGTTTGGGGACATCGGTAACACTTCTGGCAAATCTTCAATTTTAAGGTTCCCGAATCACCAACCGGCTCAGCCGCGTGGAGCCCAAATAGACGTGCCAGGTGCCCGGTTCTTCCCCACCAACCAGTCCAACAGACTCCCCAGCCGGGCCCCTGCCTACCTTGTACCGTTGTCCCCGAAGATAAACGTACCCGGCCCGGTCCACCTTGCGCACCAATGCATGGCCTGGAAATGCCAACGGGGGCAAGTCCCCCTCCCACCGCCGGGAAGAAGGGAGATACCGATCGGCTGGTACGGCCCCTCCCAGCGCTTCGTGCGGCCGTTCGGTATTATACACTACACCAGTTATTATAGGCAACCCTCCCGAATTGTCAATTCCCAGCGCTTCGTGCGGCCGTTCGGTATTATACACCTCCCGCCACGCCGCAAAAGAGGAATTGTACTCGGATGGCTGGAAAGTGTTACCCATGTCCCTAAACATGTGTCACCCATGTCTGTAAACACTTGTTACCTATGTCTCCCGTCTATACACAGGCGGGGGAGCGGAAGGGCGGGGGAGCGGAGGGGCGGGGGTGAGAATTGTGTACATTGTTGACAAAGAGGCAAAAGGTGATACAATAAGAACAGAGATGCGTTGTGGGAGGTGAGGGATGGCACAGATACGGATTGGCGCGCGGGAAGCGCGGGAGCGGTTTGCCGACCTGCTGGGCCGGGTTCGCTACGGTGGGGAGACGGTGATTGTGGAGCGCTCCGGCAAGCCGATGGTGGCGATGATTCCAGTGGAGACCTACGAGCGGCTGGTGGCGGAGCGGGAGGCGCGCTTTGCGGTGCTGGAGCGGATTCGGGGGCGGCTGCCGGAGGTTTCGGCGGAGGAGGTGGAGCGGGACGTAGCCGAAGCGGTGGCGGCCGTGAGGGCGGCCCGGAGGGCGGCCGGGTTCCCTCCCGACGAGGGCCGGTGAGGCGGGTGTGGTTCTGCGGAGCCGCCGATGCGGAAGGTCGTGCTGGACACCAACGTCTTCGTCAGCAGCCCGCTGGTTCGTTCGGGGCTTCCGGCGCAGGTGTTAGAGGGGTGGCGGGAGCGGCGGTATCTGCTGGTGACCTGTCCAGCGATTGTTGCCGAAATCCGGGCCGTGTTAGGGTATCCCCGCATCCGGCGAAAGTACGGGGTCACGGACGAGGACGTGGAGGAATTGGTGGCGCTTCTGGAGCGGGAGGCGCTGGTGGTGCCGGGGGAGGCGGAGGTGGGAACGGTGATCCCGGAGGACCCGGCCGATGAGCGGGTGCTGGCCTGCGCGGTAGAGGCGGAGGCGGATTGTATCGTGAGCGGGGATCAGCACCTGCTGGCGCTGGGGGAGTACCGGGGCATCCCCATTCTGACGGTGCGGGCGTTTCTGGAGTCGCTGGAGAGCGGCAGAAAGTGAGGTGGGCGATGTGGATTGGGCGGCCGATTCTGTGGGGACTCCTGGTTATCCTGCTCCTGACCGGTTGCTGGCCCTCCGGAAGAGCGCGTGGACGTGGCCTTCATCCACCCCTTCCACGTGGACCTGGAGGAGGAAGAAATCCTCAACGATCTGACCAGTCGGCTGGACCGGCCGGCCTTCCGGCAGGTGGTGGAGGCGGACATCGCCAGTCCGAAGGCGGGGGCACCGGCCCACGCCCAGGTCCTGGATGGGGAATGGACGCGGGCGGGCCGTCCCCCGTACACCCGGCGGGTCGCCACGACGGTTCAGCGACGAGGTCTATCTCTACCTGCCGGAGGAGGCGGCGCGGCGGGGGTTGCCCCTTCGGGGGAAAGCGGAGCGGGAGCGAGCACCGGGCCCGGAGCCGACCTGTCCCCTCTGCGGACGGCCGCGCAGCCAGTGTATCTGCGGAGAGATGGTGGAAGAGACGCCGCCCCCCCCGGAGCCGCTGCGGGGGGAGGGAGTGCCCTCGCAGGCCTTCCAGCAGTTGCTGGACCGGTGCGCCGACCGGGGAGTGACCCGGCTGGCGGTGCTGCGCATCACCCTGGAGGGGGGAGGGGGCCGTGGGAGCCCGCAATCTCCGGGCGCTGGGGCTCGTCATCCCCCAGATGGGCAAAGGGGAGTACCGCATAGACCAGCGGTACAACGCGGAGTTCAGCGACAAGCAGTACGTCTCCAGCCAGGTCGTGCTGAACTGGGACCTCTACCGCCGCTGGAAGGGGGTGACGGACGACTTTTCCCAGGCGGCGGAGATGTTCACCACGAAGACGGTGCTGACGGTTCGGTTCCCGGAGGGACTGGAGGTAGAGGGTGACCAGTTCCGGACGATCCGCGAGGTGCGGACGGTGGTGGGGCTGGGCCCGATTGTGGTGGAAGCCGAACCCATGTAGCGCAAGATGTATCTTGCACCACAAAAATCTGCGCCATCCCTAATCCCGATGAACGCCCTCTTCCAATCCTGGTTCCCCTTTGACACCGTCGGCGCAGAAAGCCTGAGGGAGAGCGGCTACGGAACGCCGTTCTCCGGGCCGGTCCGCCTCCACGTCTGGTGAGCGCGGCGGCCCCTGACCATATCCCGCGCCGCCGTCCTGGCCTCCCTCCTCCCCGACTGGGAGACCCTCGCCTTTGCCTTTGTCTGGAGCCACGGCGAATTTGACGCCTCGGCGAACCTGCTTCCCTTTCTACGAACAGTTGCGGCGGCCATCGGAGGAAGTGGACTGGCCCTTTGTCCGGCGGATGGCGCGCGGGGAGATGGATGCATCGGACGGCCGGACGGGCCCGGGGCTGGGGGAAAGCCTGCGCCGCCGGTTGGGCCCGGTAGAGGGGGAGCGGGTCCTGCGGGCGGTGGAGGAAGGGGACGCGGCCGCGCTGCGGGTTCTCTCGCCGGAGGCAAAGGAGGCGGTTCGGACGCTGGTCCGGGGGCAGGCGCCGCTGGCCCGGCGGGCCTTTCGCCACACCCGGGCGCTGTTGCGGGAGTATGCCCACCGGGGCCTGCTCCGGGAGCGGGTGCCGGTCCGAAATCCCTGCCCGGTCTGGATTCCGATGCGGCCTCAAGAGCGGGCGCTCTACGACCGGATAGAGGAGTACATCGCCCATTTCTACCGGCGCTACGAGGGGGAGCGGAAGGGGCTGTGGTTCGTGATGACGGTCTACCGCCGCCGGCTGACCAGCAGTTTCTACGCAGTGGAGCGGAGCCTGCGGCGGCGGCTGGCGTTCCTGCGGGGCCGTGGCGAACGGGGGCTGGAGGCGGTACGAGAGGGTGGAGATTCGGCACTATTTTTACGAGGGTACGGTGGAGGCGCGGGTGTACCAGGCTCCTTTTTACCTCACCTCGTCGGTTCGGGGTGGCTTTTAAATTTTCTTTTCCACCCCTTCGCCCAAAAAGCCAAAGTTCGGGGAGGG
>DAOTWL010000333.1:0-12319 GCA_034435875.1 Anaerolineae bacterium | reverse complement strand
GTCGGGGATGATGCGGTAGGGGAGGAGCACAGGCGTCTGGCCGACGTTGGCGTGGGTGGCGGTGTAGGTGAAGGTGATGGCGTTGTTCCAGGGGTCGCGGGGCGGGGTGCCGCCGGTGGCGGTGTAGCGGCCTGTGGCGATGACCAGGCCGAAGGAGCCGGAGGACGTGGTCCGGGTATAGGCGTAGAGGGGGACGAAGACGTAGAGGTTCTGCCAATCGTGGGTCACGTAGAGGCTGATGACGTCGGTCCAGTGGGTGCCGACCCAGTCCCCGGGGCCGGAGGAGGAGGCCAGGTCGCCCCGGGGGTCAGCGGCGAGGGCCGGCCCGTAGGCCGGGTCGGGCAATCCGTCCAGGGTGACCGTCGCGCCCCGGACGGGGGGTGGGGAGAAGAGCCACGCCGTCAGGGCCAGCGCGCCGACGGCAACGGCCAGGGCCAGAAATGAACGGTATCGGGATATGCCTGTTCTGTTAGAGGGTGGGATGGTGAAACGATGCATCTGTTCACCTCGGCGAATCTCTCGTTTCGCAACTACCTGCGCTTCGCCCGATGCGATGGCGGCTGAACAAATGATTTGGGCAATTGCCTGGGGTGGGATTTGCCTCCTTATCCCCCTGCCCACTTCGCAGAATCTTTGACATCATCCCCGGGCCAATAGTTTCTCCACGATGAACAGGGACAACTGTGCAGCGCCCATCAGGATGCCGCAAAAAGTAATGGCTACCTCTAACACGGATCACTTCAAAGCCAGCCTTGCGTAATGCGGCAATGAGTTCGGATCCTCTGACGCGCGGCCGTTTCGTTATGCTTCAACCCAGATCCGTTGAACGCCCACGAATTCATGAGGCGAGACGGTTTCGCCCTCCACTTCCAGACATAATTCAATCGCTTCCCGAATCCGCCTCATCAAGGTATCCAGCGACCTGGCCTGGGTATGACAACCCGGCAATTCCGGGACAGTGGCGACATAGTAACC
Source organism: Anaerolineae bacterium (assembly GCA_034435875.1). Taxonomy (GTDB): domain Bacteria; phylum Chloroflexota; class Anaerolineae; order B4-G1; family DUEL01; genus SpSt-77. The sequence continues at coordinate 11,344 of DAOTWL010000333.1, read as the reverse complement.
TTCCTCATCGCGTTCAATGATAACGTTAAAGGCTCTTGGCGTTTTCATGGCACCCTCACAATGGCATTCTGCACGGCTTCGCCCGATGCTGACGTGCCAGGCCCTTCCGGAAGGGCCTGGCACGTCGTCCCTTCTCTAATCCTCCGCCGTCCGCCAGACCTGGGCCTCCACGGCGCGCTCGCGGAAGCGGGGGAGCACCGTCGCCGCCACCGGCAGGATGGCCCGGTCGGCCCCCGCCGCCCCCTCCAGCGACTTCCCGCCCAGCGGGAAAATGGCAATCTCCGTGCCCGGGACGTTGTACTGCCTCTTCACAATCGCCAGCCCCACCAGGTAGCCCTCGGTGTCAATGGAGCAACTGGTGACATGGCCGATGAGTTGCCCCTTGCGGTTGACCACCGGGTCGCCGATCTGCAGGCGGCGGACCCCCTTCTCGGCGACGCGGAAGCGGATGAGTTCCCGGCCACTCTCCCGTGCCAGGAGCGGGTCCCGGCCGATGAAGAAGGGCTTGTGGTACTTGACGTATCCGGCGAAGCCCGCCTCTATAGGCGAGATGTTGAAGGGCCCCGCCAGTTCGTGGCCGTAGAGGGGGAGACCCGCCTCGGTGCGGGTGGAATCCCGCGCCCCCAGGCCCGCCGGTTTCACCCCGTACCGCTCCCCAGCCTCCAGAATCTTATCCCAAAGGACAGGCGCCTGGTCGGGGTGGACGAAGATTTCGTAGCCCCACTCCTCGCCCGTGTAGCCGGTGCGGGCGATGACGACGGGGATCCCCGCCAGTGACCCCTCCAGCAGGTCCGTCCGGCGCAGACGGGCCAGTTCGGTGCGGAACCGCTCCCCATCCGCCAGGGTCAGCAGCGTCGGCCGCGACGCCGGGCCCTGCAGGGCGATGTCCCGCTTCTCCCGCTCGCCGGACGCCGGGTCTTTCAAGTTACGCAGGACGGCCGGGGCCTCCACCTGTACCCAGGGACGGGCCCGGTCTATCATCACCCGCCGCTCGTTCACCGCGTTCAGCCAGTCCCAGTCCTTGTCTTCGTTGGCCGCGTTGACCACCATCAGGTAGAGGTCGGCCCGGCGACGGTAAATCATCACGTCGTCTATGACGTTGCCGTCGGGGTCCAGGAGATAGCCGTAGAGGGACTGGCCGTCCTCCAGCCAGGCGACGTAGTTGGAGCAGACGGCGTCCAGGAAGGCGGTGGCGTGGGGCCCGGCGATCTCAAAAACGCCCATATGGGCCACGTCAAAGAGGCCCGCCGTCTCCCGCACCGCGCGGTGCTCCTCGCTGACGGACGTGTACCAGACCGGCATCTCCCATCCGGCGAAGGGGACCATCTTCGCGCCCATCCGCTTGTGGGTCTCGTAGAGGGGGGTGCGCTTGAGGGGGGCTTCCCGTTCTTCCCAATGCCACTCCGGACGCCCCTCCGCTTCGCTGCGGGGCGCACTACGAACCAGGGCGGATTGGCCGATGAAGTAGGGTTTGGTGAGGTCTACCTCACCCCACCCCCTGCCCCCTCCCCTCTCCTGGCTTTCGGCCAGGAGAGGGGAGGGGGTGCCGCCGAAGGCGGCGGGGGAGGGGTGAGGCACCTCCTCCACTACCACCGGCCCCTCAATCTTGCGGTAGACGTCGGCATCATCAAAGAGGACGTAGCCGTCGGAGAGGGCGCGCAGCCAGGCCGCCACGCGACCCCCGTTGGCCGTCGGGACGATGAGGTAGCGGTCCCGGCCCCACTGGTCTGGCTCCTCCCGCTGGACGACCACTTCGGCGATGAGGGCGCCGTGGCGGTCCAGCATGCGGGCCTTTTTGGCCTGGCCCGGGGCCAGGTCGGCGATGTTGGCGGTGATCACCTGCTGGAGGAACGGCCGGGCCCGCCAGCCGGTCACCCGCAGGGCGGTGTTCTTCCCGTCGGGCCCGAAAGAGAAGAAATGAGGATAGCCGCTGGGGGTGTACTCCACGTCAATCCCGGCTTTCTCGGCCAGTTTCGCCACCCCCGCGCGGACCTCCTCCAGGACGTCCAGGTCCACCTTCCCGCGCGGGAGGGTACCGACCAGGCCGTTGTAGGCGAAGGGCTGAATGGCGAAGAGCAGGCGGGCGATGAGGTCGGCCAGGGTGTCCATATCCTGCTCGTCCAGTCCCCGCTGGGTGACCCATGGAGTGCCCATGCGGATGCCCGTTGCCAGCGCGGTCAGCGCGTCCCCGGGGATGGTGTTTTTGTTGACGACGACCCCAGCCAGGTCCAGGATGCGGGCCGCCGGTTCGCCCCAGACGGGGTAGCCGGTGCGGGTGGGGATGGACTTCAGGTCTACCACCAGCAGGTGGGTGTTCGTGCCGCCGTAGGCCAGCCGGAGCCCCCGCTTCTGGAGTCCGTCCGCCAGGGCGCGGGCGTTGGCGGCAATCTGGTGCTGGAGTCGGCGGAACTGCTCCGTCCGGGCCAGTTTGAACGCGACGGCCATCGCGGCGAACTTGTTGACGTGGGGGCCGCCCTGCTCGCCGGGGAAGACGGCCAAATCTATCGCCTGGGCCAGCGCCTCGTCGGTGGTGAGGATGACCGCGCCGCGCGGCCCACAGATGGTCTTGTGGGTGGTGAAGACGGTGACGTGGGCGATGCCGACGGGGTTGGGATAGGCCCCGGCGGCGGCCATCCCGGCGGTGTGGGCAATGTCGGCGACCAGGTAGGCCCCGACCTCATCGGCGATGGAGCGGAAGGCGTGCCAGTCCGGTGCCCAGGGGTAGGAGGTGTATCCGGCCACGATGACGCGCGGCCGGTGCTGGCGGGCCAGGTCCCGGATACCGTCGTAGTCCAGCCGTTCCGTCTTCGGGTCCACGCCGTAGGAGACCCGCCGGTACCACTTCCCGGAGACGTTGAATTCGGAGCCGTGGGTCAGGTGGCCGCCCTGGAAGAGGTCCATGCCCATGAGGACCTCCCCTGGCTTCATCAGGGCCTGGTAGATGGCGAGATTGGCAGCTGCGCCGGAGAGGGGCTGGACGTTGACGAAGATGTGCTCCGGGCGGACGTTGTCGTGGGCGAAGAGTTCGGCGCAGCGGCGCTGGGCCAGGCACTCCACCAGGTGGACATAGTCCACCCCCTTATAGAAGCGGCGGTCGGCGTAGCGGCGGTAAAAGGCCAGTTGCCAGGCCACGTCCTGCAGCCGCTCCTCGGGGTCGCGGGTCATCCGCAGGGGGGGATACCCCTCGGCGTAGACGTTCTGAAAGACGGAGCCCTCGGCCTCTCGGACGGCCTTCGGGGCGTAGGACTCGGAGGGGATGAGGATGAGTTTTCGGGCCTGGCGCTCCTGCTCCCAGCGGATGAGGTCGGCCATAAAGGGGTCCAGTTCCTCCAGGTCGGCGCGGAAGAGAAAGTCATTTGGCATAGGCCCTCCTGGTACAATTAGAACACAGAGATTCTTCGTAACTACCCAGGGGCTAAAAGCCCCTGGCTCAGATGCCAAGCCCCCTTCGGGGGCTTTCGGATAGCCCGTCAGGGCTTTGTAACCTGAGCCCGCCGCTTTAGAGATGGGCGCCCCAGCCATCGGGTAGGTAGTTACCATTATCCACTTAAAACAGCGGCCGCGCAAACACCAGCGGCAGGGCCAGCAGGAGAAGTAGGCCCCAGACCGCGTAGGCCGGCATGGCCTGGGCGAAGGTCCGGTGGGCGGCGGAGACCCACCTTTCATCCCCGCCCCTCCACTCCCGGACCAGCAGGATGGCTAGCAGCGCGATGTTGATGAGATTCCAGCCGATGACAGTGATGCGGTTGGGAGTGAAGCCGTCCCACCAGGTGCGGAAGAGGATGGCCGCCAGGGCGTAAAGGCTGATGATTTCGGCAAGAGTCGCCAGGGCCAGCCGGCTCCGGCGCAGCCACCGTCCCATACGGGGGGAGAGTTGTCCTTCTTCTACGGGGGTCGTCCAGAGAAGGAGCGCGACCACCGCAAAGAGCATCACGTTGTAGGCAATCAGCGCTTCCCGATTGTAGAAGGGTTCCATAAAATAGAAGGGGATGAGGAAGACGTAGATCAGAAGGATCAGGATGGACGGCAGCAGGAAGATGCGCAGGAGCAGTGTGGTGGTCCGGAAGAGGGCGGCGAAGGCCTGCTCCCGCAGGCGGCGAAGGGGCTCGTATACTGCGGCGACGGCCAGGACAGGGATGCATCCGGCCCCGCCGATCAACAGCACCCGATAGAGTTCGTCGGTGAACGCGTAATCCAGATTCAGCGTGTAGAACAGAGCGAGGGTCACCCCCGTAAAGATGCCCAGGACAGCTCCAGAGAGGCCACCCAGCACTACGGCCTCCAGGGACTTGGCCAGAAAGGCGACGCGGCTCCGATCATCGGTCTGCCCCTTCAGGACACAGAGAGCCACTGCCGCCCATGCCATCGGGATCAGGTGAATGGCTCCCAGAGTCAGATATTGCTGCCAGAAGATGTCCCGCCCGATGAGAAAGTCGGCGAAATAGGCGTAGGCACTGACCAGGGCAAGGGCACCCAGCAGGACCAGCAACTGCCGGAGGGATCGGTGACCGGCCAGAAAAAGGAAGAAGAGGATAAAGGCGGCTGCAATGGGGGCCCAGTACAGGATAAGGAACGGCACATGTTGCCTGACCATCAGGTCGTAGTCGGAGAGCCCCCAGAAGATCAGGCCGTTGAGCAGAGCGAAGGCAACTGCCCAGGGCCAGTGGCTGGGGAGACGGCCGGCCATCGGGCGAGGGATTGCTTCTTCCGCCAGCCGGTAGTGCCATGCCGCCAGGAGCGGGTTTTGGGGGTACTGAGTAAAGAGACCTTCCAGGGCTTCCTGGAAGAGTCTCCCTTCCCCTCTTTGAAGTGCCTGGCGGTAGATTCTCTCCAAGGCTTCCGGGTTTTGCAGATGTTCCAGTAACTTGTCAGTGTAACCTGTCATTGCAGTTGCCCTTTTTGGAAATTGTGATCACGAAGCCGATTCCGGCGTAACTCGTCAGTGTAAGTAGAGATGCACCAGCACGTTGCGAAATTTGGCCATACCGACCAGCCGCCTGGCGAAATCTGCCGGGAGTACGCCTATCTCTGCCAACGCCGGGAAGAGGTCTTTGTATTCCCTGGGTACTATGGCCGACTGGTCGGCAAGGATAATGCTGGCAATATCCAGGGCCGCCTGAATGGTCACCTGGAAGTTTCGCTCCACTGCGCTGACCAGGATGGGGTCCTGGACAAATTCCTCAAACGTCAGGGAGCGGAGTTGCCGTAAGACGCGCACGCTGTCGGCGATAACGCTCAAGCGCGCCACAATAGGGGTCGTATCCACTCAGCAATTCTCCTTTCCGCGCCCGCTCCAGGATAGCCGCCTCGTGTCGCCGCAGAATCGGCAAGAAATCCAGATATTCGCTCACCGTCCGCACGTAGAACTCTATCATCGCCTGGCGTTCGCGACAGAACACGAGGAGGCCGTCTCGCAGGACTGCATAACGAAGCGCAGGGGGGGCCTGGTTGAGGATCAAGACGTCCACATCGTTTGTATGGAAGAGTGACATCAGGCCTCCGATGATTTCCAGCCGCATCTCAAAACAGCGGTCATCATCGGGATGGCCTGCCAGAAGTACTCCTATATCCACATCGCTTTGGGCCCAGGCCCGCTTGCGGGCATGGGAGCCGAATAGATAGGCCAGCACAACGTCCTCTAAAGGGGCAAAATACCGTTCCAGTGCTTCGGTATACCGGTGGGGGTCAAAGGATTCCCTCATTGGTGCCCTCTCTTTCCCCGGCCGGCGAGCAGAGGGAAAAGCCTCCGCCCGGCGGTAAACCGCACCCCCTGCCCCCTACAGGGGGGGGCGAAGCCCCCCTTCGGGGGCCTAAACAGCCCGTAGCAAGATTTATCTTGCGCCCGGACGTTTACGTCCGGGCGGGATTAACGGCGGCGCCCCATCCAGACGGCCTTGTAAGCCCTCACTCCCGGCCCCACTGGGCGGCCTGCTCCAGGCCAACAGCCAGTGCCCGCAGATTCATCTCCGCCGTCCCGCGCGGGGCCCGGGCGCGGACCGCCGCCTCCAGCGACTCCCGCGAGACCACACCCGTCAGCCCCACCAGCAGCCCCAGAGCGACGATGTTGGCCGTGATTTCCCGCCCGGTGGCCTGACGGGCCAGTTCGGTAATGGGCACCCGCACTGCCCGGATCAGCGGCGCCCGCTGGACGTGCACCGAGTCTAAGATGAGCAGGCCGCCCTTCTTCAGTTTCCCGGCATACCGGTCGCACGCCTCCTGGCTCATGCAGAGCAGGATGTCCGCGTCCAGGACCTTAGGGTAATCAATCTCCTGGTCGGAAACAATAACTTCCGCCCGGCTGGCCCCACCGCGCGCCTCCGGGCCGTAGGACTGGGTCTGGACGGCCTTTTTGCCGTCCCGCACGGCCGCGTCGGCCAGCAGGATGCCCGCCAGAATCACTCCCTGACCGCCCGTACCGGCAATTCGGATTTCGGTGCGCTCCATCGGATTTCCTCCTGGGCCCGAAGGACGATCTCTTCCTGGTACCGTCGGGTATATTCTATCAAATCGTCCCGGTCGGCCAGAATCCCCCGGATGATTCTCCCGGCCCGTTCCTCCGGCTCCATCCGCTCCGCCTGTTTCAGGGTGATGCTGTTCTCTTTCAGGCGGCGCATCATCTCCGGCGCAGTGCCCCAGCGATTGAGCCGGCCGATGGTCGTATGGCAGTAACTGATGGCCTCCACCAGCGAGAAGCCCTCTTTCTGCAGCGCGCGGGCGATGTATTCCTGCAGCTCGTCCACGTGGTAGACAGTGCTGCGGGCGACGAACGCGGCGCCTGCACACTGGGCCAGTTCGGCAATCTGGAAGGGGGGTTCAATATGGCCGTAAGGGGATGTGGTACTGAGGGCACCGAGGGGCGTCGTCGGAGAATACTGGCCACCGGTCATCCCATAGGTAGCATTGTTGACTACAATGGCCGTCAGGCCGATGTTGCGCCGGGCGGCGTGGATGAAGTGGTTGCCCCCAATCGCCAGCGCGTCCCCGTCCCCCATGACCACGATGACCTTCATCTCGGGACGCACCAGTTTGAGGCCGGTAGCAAAGGCCAGTGCCCGCCCGTGGGTGGTGTGAAGGGTGTTGAAGTCCACGTAGACCGGCATGCGGCCCGTGCATCCGATACCGGAGACCATCGCGATGTCGTTCTTATCCAGCCCCAGGGCATCCACCGCGCGGATGATGGCCCCCAGGACGATGCCGATGCCGCACCCGGCACACCAGACGTTGGGGAATTTTTTCGTGTGGCGGAGATACCGTTCGTGGATGCGGGATTCGCTCTGGGTTTTCATAGGCTCTCCTGACAGCGGGGCAGTGGGGATTTGAACATCAGACCAGAAGTTGTCCGCTGGAAGCCTCGGGATCGGCCTTCATTTTGCCATCAAAGTGGGGCGGGTGGGATTCGAACCCACACGTCCTCAACGGACAGAGGATTTTAAGTCCCCCGCGGTTGCCGTTTCGCCACCGCCCCAGACAGAAACGGGCAGCCCCGAGGACTGCCCGTCTTGTCCTATGTCCAACCAGGAGGCGGCGGTCGGATTTGAACCGACGTATGAGGGTTTTGCAGACCCTTGCCTTACCACTTGGCTACGCCGCCACAACATCTTGACTGAGCGGGCGACGGGACTCGAACCCGTGGCCTTCTCCTTGGCAAGGAGACGTTCTACCAACTGAACCACGCCCGCTTTCCGGTGCTGATTATACCACATCTTCTCAAAATTGGCAAGAGGGAAATTTGGGGTATAATATCCACGCCACAACCATCCCGATCAACTCAGGAGTGAATCCATTGCGTTACCTGGTCATCTCCGACATCCATGCCAATCGGGCTGCGATGGAAGCTGTACTGAGGGATGCGGCCCCGTTTAATGTGATCTGGTGCCTGGGAGACCTGGTCGGGTACGGCCCAGACCCAAATGAGTGTGTGGCCCGCATCCAAGATTTTGAACATATCTGTATAGCCGGCAACCACGACTGGGCCGCGATGGGCCATCTGAGTCTGGATGACTTCAATACCGACGCCCGCATCGCCCATCTCTGGACCCGGGAAGAACTGACGCCCGTCAGCCAGGAATACCTCCAGCAACTCCCGCTTCGCCTGGAACAGGGGGACTTCACGCTGGTTCACGGCAGCCCGCGCGAACCCCTGTGGGAATACGTTTTGGATCTGGGAGGGGCGGCGATCAGTTTTTCCCACTTCTCCACCCCCTTCTGCCTGGTGGGCCATACCCATCTCCCGTTGATGTTTGTACTGGACCAGAACACGGGCCGACCTCATGCTATGGTACCGGAAATCGGCAACCCCATCCCCCTGAGAGGGCAGCGGATAATCCTGAACCCTGGCAGCGTCGGACAGCCCCGGGACGGCGACCCCCGCGCCAGTTACGCCATTCTGGATACCGATGCAATGACCTGGGAACTGCGTCGGGTCCCCTATCCGATAGAGATTACCCAGGAGCGCATGCGGGCCCGGGGCTTCCCTCGCCGCCTGATTGCCCGCCTGGAGGTGGGGCGCTGAAGGGAACGAATAAGCGCCCTCCAGCGTCTTGAAAATGACCTGCTCTTCCCGCTGGACGAACTGTTCCAGAAGGTGCGAACGAATAAGCGCCCTCCAGCGTCTTGAAAATGACCGAAGCCAAAGGAGGAGCGATGAAAAGACATCTGTTGATTCTCGTAGGAGTTGTTATACTGAGCATCGCCGCGGGTGGATGTGCTCCCCCCAGGGCCGCAATGCCGGTGCCTCTTCCAACTGCAACGCCGGTGCCTCTCCAGCCGCCGGGTCTCCCTCTTCTCGCCGAGCAGGAAGCGGCGTACCTGAGGGCAGATGCGGCCGCGGCCGCCAGGGCCGCTACCGCCGAACGGATGGTCGTCCGGACGGCAAGCCTGGACCTTATTGTCCCGGACACAGACCAGGCACTGGACGACATCCAGGCCATGGCCCGCCAGCTGGGCGGCTACGTGGTCTCCGTGGAAGCGTACCAGTACCAGGAAGGCCGGCAGGCCACGGTGACGTTCCGGGTCCCGGCAGAGAATCTGGATACAGCGCTGGACCGATTGCGCGCATTGGCAACGACCGTCCGGTGGGAATCGGTCTCCGGGCAGGACGTGACGGAGGAGTACGTGGACATCCAATCCCGCCTGCGCCACCTGGAGGCGAAGGAGAAGCAACTGCTGGAGTTCCTGGAGCGGGCGGAGGACACCGAGGCCGTCCTGGCCGTCTACGAGCACCTCAGCCAGACCCAGGCGGAGATAGAGCAGGTAAAAGGGCGGATGCAGTATCTGGAGAACCAGGCCGCGCTGGCGACGGTCACCGTCAGCCTGACGCCGGATGAGATGGCCCAGCCGCTGGATACGGGCGGCTGGAATTTGCCCGCCACCGTCCGCAGCGCAGTGGAGGCGCTGCTGGACGTCCTGGAGTTCACCGTCAAGGCACTTATCTACATTGTCATCGTCGTCCTGCCCGCGCTCATCCTGGCCGCCTTGCCGTTGGGGGGGATTTTCCTGCTGGTGCGCTGGCTGGTCCGGCGACGGCGGCAAAAATAGGCAAGAATGTGCCAGAATGAGCATCACTATCGTCGGATTGGGACCGGGTGACCCTCGCCACCTGACTCGCCAGGCCTGGGAGGTGCTCTCGGCGGGCCGGGAGGTCTGGCTGCGCACCGCCCACCATCCCACCGTTGCCCATCTGCCCGCCCACCTGGCTCTCCACTCATTTGACGAACTCTACGAGTCGGCCGAAGCCTTCGCCCAGGTCTACCAGGCCATCGCGGAGCGGGTGCTGGAACTGGGCCTCCGGCCCGAAGGGGTCATCTACGCCGTGCCGGGCCACCCCTTGGTCGGCGAGGCGACGGTCCGGCAGGTCCTGCAGAGGGCGCGAGAGGCTGGCCTGCCGGTACACGTCGTGGAAGGGGTCAGTTTCGTAGAGGTTGCGCTCACCGCGCTGGGCCTGGACGCTCTGGACCCTGGCCTCCAGATTTATGACGGGATAGAGATGGCCGCCCTCCACCATCCTCCCTTGAACCCCGACCTCCCCGCCCTCATCGGCCAGGTCTACAGCCGCCGACTGGCGGGCGACCTGAAACTGACGTTGATGAACCAGTACCCCGACGAGCACCCCGTCACCCTTATCTTCGCCGCTGGGACGGACGCGCAGCGACTGGTCCGTCTGCCGCTATATGAACTGGACCACCACGAAGTGGATCATCTGACCACCTTGTACGTCCCTCCGCTCCAGGCGGTGAGCAGTTTTGAGGGCTTCCAAGAGACCATCGCCCACCTGCGGGCCCCTGACGGCTGTCCGTGGGACCGGGAGCAGACCCACGAGAGTCTGCGGAGCAACCTGCTGGAGGAGGCCTACGAGGTCGCCGCCGCGATAGACGCCGGAGATATGGAGAGCCTCCGGGAGGAACTGGGCGACCTGCTCCTGCAGATTGTACTCCAAACCCAGATGGCCACCGAAGAGGGGGAATTCCGTATGGCCGACGTCATCGCGGCCATTGACCGGAAACTGAAACGGCGCCATCCCCACGTATGGGGTGGTCAGAAAGTGAACGGCGCTCAGGAGGTGCTGGCCCGCTGGGAGCACCTCAAGCAGGAGGAGCGGGCCGGGAAAGGGTCCCTTCTGGACGGTGTCCCGCAGGCAGTCCCGGCGCTCCTGCAGGCCCACATCTACGGGGAGCGAGCGGCCCGGGTGGGCTTTGACTGGGCCCGGCCAGAGGAGGTGGCCCGAAAGGTCCGGGAAGAGATGGCCGAGGTGGAGGCGGCCCGTATGCCGGAGGAGGTGGAAGCCGAGGTGGGCGACCTGCTCTTCGCCGTCGCCAACTGGGCCCGTCATCTGGGGGTGGAGCCGGAGACGGCGCTCCGCAAGGCCAATGCCCGCTTTGCCGCCCGTTTCCGGGCGATGGAGGAATTAGCGCGCCAGCGCGGCCTGGATATGGCTCAGATGGGCATCGCCGAACTGGACCAGTTATGGGAAGAAATCAAAGCGGAGGCAGGGACTCATCGCGAGGAAGGATGAGGGAATGTGACCAATTCCCATTGTCCCCGCCGGACAATCAGATAAAATAAAGGCAGAACCGCCGCCAGCCACGAGAAATCAAAGGAAACGCAATGAGAAAGTGGATCATCGCGCTGGTTTTCCTGCTGAGCATACCGGGCGGAACGCTGGTTCGGGCCCAGCCCCCGTCTCCCCCGCCCATCCGGTATCCCGAACTGAGCGTCGGCGTCCTTTCCGAAGACCCCGGCTACGGCGAACGCTGGAGCACCGAAATCTTCCCTTTCGGCAACTACGTCGGCCCGACGACGGGGCAGGCCGTCTTCTGCCGGACCTATCTGCGCTTTTCCGTGCCGT
>DAOTWL010000332.1:0-10857 GCA_034435875.1 Anaerolineae bacterium | reverse complement strand
CGGAGCGCAGCGGAGTGGCGTTCACGGTTTACGGCACTCCACTTCGTTTCGTGCCTCACTACGAACGATGGATGTTGGTAGTCAGCCACGGAGCGCAGCGGAGTGGCGTCTCGCACGACGCAAGATGATAGGAGATATGCGATGAGCAAACTCCCGCTGGTTACCCTGACCGACCCCCGTTCACCGGCAGCTGAGGCCTACCGGACGCTGCGGACCAACCTGACCTTTGCCGGTCTGGATCAGCCCATAGAGGCGTTGGTGGTCACCTCTCCGGCACCGGAAAAGGAGAAGTCCCTTGCAGCGGCAAACCTGGCAGTGGTGATGGCCCAGGGGGAGCACCGGACGATTCTGGTGGACGCTGACCTGCGCCGCCCCGTCCTCCACGAGATATTTGGCGTTTCCAATGAGCGCGGCCTGACGACGATGTTTGTGGACCCTCAGGCCCGGGCGGAGCCGCCCTTGGTGGAGGTCGGCGTGGAGAATTTCTGGCTGCTCCCCAGCGGGCCGCTCCCTCCCAACCCGGCCGACCTGCTGGGCTCCCGTCGGATGGAGGAGATCATGGCTCTTCTCCGTTCCCGGGCCGATGTTCTGGTCTTTGACGCGCCGCCAGTCCTGGTCGTCACCGACGCGGCAGTTCTGGGGATGAAAGTGGACGGGGTCCTCCTGGTGGTTGTCGCCGGGCGTACCCGCCGCGAGCAGGCCCGCCAGGCGCGGGAACTGCTGGAACGGGCCCGCGTGCGGGTCGTCGGCGCCGTCCTGACCGATGTGCCGAGATCTATGGTCCGGCGGTACTACTGAGGGGGTAAAAATGACTCGCGAGTTCTATCCCTGGTTGATCGCTCTGACGACGGTGGTAGTGGGGATTCTGGCCGCGTGTGGTGGCCGGACCGAGACCCCTTCTCCCACTGCGGCGGTGTCCTCTGCGGTGGCCGATGGGGCAACCCTGCTCCAGGAGCGATGCACGGTCTGCCACACGCTGGAACGGGTGGAAAGCGCCCATAAGACGGCCGAGGAGTGGGAGCGGACCGTGGCCCGGATGATCGGGCGGGGCGCAAAACTGACGGAGGCAGAACGGGCCGTTCTGGTGGAGTATCTGGCGGCGAAATACCGGTAGGCTCCATTGAGGCCGGAGATGCGCATTGTACACCGCAGGAGGAGACATGTCGGCTCAACCGATGAACTTTCTGTTCGTGGGCGTCGGCGGTCAGGGCGTGCTGACCGCCTCAGACATTGCCGCTCAGGTCGGGCTGGACCTGGGCCTGGAGGCCAAAAAGTCGGAGGTGCATGGCTTCGCCCAGCGGGGTGGGGTGGTGGAGAGCCACGTCCGTTGGGGGGAGCGGGCCGGCGCTCCCATTGCCGAGCAGGGGACGGTGGATGTCCTGGTGGCCTTTGAACTGCTGGAAGCGGCCCGCTGGATAGAGTGGTTGCGGCCGGGCGGGCGCGTCGTCGTCAACCGCCAGAAGATGGCCCCGATGTCGGTGACGGTGGGCAACGCGGTCTATCCAGACGAGGCGGCCCTTTTGGAGGCGCTCCGCCGCCGGGCCGCGCGGGTGATTCTGGTGGACGGGTTGAACCTGGCCGAGCGGGCCGGGACGACCCGCGCCGTCAACAGCGTCATCCTGGGCGCGCTTTCGGCCCTGCTGGAGACCCCGCCGGAAGTGTGGGAGGAGGCCATTATCCGGCGCGTCCCCCCGCGCTACGCCGAGGCCAACCGGACCGCCTTCCGCCTGGGCCGGGAAGCCGCCCTCCGGCCCCTGTAGCGCAAAATGTACTGTGGGGCAAGATTTATCTTGCGAGAAATGGATACCATCACCATCCGTCTGCTTCTGGTCGGTCTGGGGAATCTGGGGCGGCGTTTCTGTGACCTGCTGGCTCAGAAGGGGCCGGAGGTGGAGGCCCGCTACGGCCTGCGCGTGCTCCTGGTCGGCGCGGCCGATAGCCGGGGCGCCGCGTACGATCCGGCCGGGCTGGACCCGGCCGGCGTCGCCGCTCTGAAGGAGGCCGGCCGCTCCGTCGCCGAAATGCCCGACGTGGGCCGGCCCGGCTGGTCTGCGGCCGACCTCATCGCCCAGGCCGATGCGGATGTCCTCTGCGAGGCGTCGCCGGTGAACCTCCGCCAGGGGGCCGAGCCGGGCCTCACCCATATCCGGCTGGCGCTGGAGCGGGGGATGCATGTCGTCACCCCCAACAAGGGGCCGCTGGTGCTGGCCTACCGGGAACTCCACGACCGGGCGGCCCGCCGGGGCGTCCAACTCCGCTTTGACGGCACCGTCGCCGGGGGACTCCCAGCCCTCTACATCGGCCAGCGCGACCTGCGCGGCGCGACCGTCCACCGCATAGAGGCCGTCCCCAACCTCTGTACCGGCTACGTCCTGGAACTCCTGGCCGACGGCCTCTCCTGGGAGGAGGCGCAGGCCCGCGCCCGGGAAGAGGGCGTCCTGGAGGCCGACCCGTTCTTTGACCTGGAGGGGTGGGATGCGGCGGCGAAACTGGTCATCCTGGTCAACGGGGTGATGGAGTACCCGGCCCGGCTGGAGGAGGTGGAGCGGACGGGCATCACGGCCCTCAGCGGCGCCGACGTCCTGGCCGCGCGGCGGGAAGGGCGGTTCTACAAACTGCTGGCGACGGCGGACCGGCTTCCCGACGGGGCGGTGGCTATGCGGGTAGCGCCCGTCCCCCTGCCCGGCGATCACTTCCTGGCCCGCCTGGGCCGCAAGCAGATGGGGGTGGTCTATCACACCGACATCTACGGCACCCTGATGGCCGCGATAGATGAGCCGACGCCGCTCCCTTCAGCGGCGACGATGCTGCGGGACATCCTGGATATATACCGGTAGGCACTTCTGGGGTGGAGGAAGGCGGGGTTTTGCGGCGTCGGTCGCCGCAAAACCCCGCTTTCTTGTCCGTAACTTTTGCGCGCAGCGGCTGTTTTTATGCATGATCCCGAAATGGAGGTAGGACTATGGCAGAACATCTGGTCATCGTCAACCCTGTCGCCGGGCGAGGGGCCGGGGAACGGTTGATCCCCCACATCGTCCGGCTCCTGCGGGAGCATGGTCTCTCCTTTGACCTGGTGCAGACGGAGCGGCCCTGGCATGCGGCCGAACTGGCCCGCCAGGCGGTGGTGAGCGGCTACCGGAGAGTGGTCGCCGTGGGCGGAGACGGCACGTCCAACGAGGTGCTGAACGGGCTGATGGCGGCGCGGGAGGCTGGGGAGGGCGAGGCCGCGATGGGAGTGCTCTGCGTGGGCACCGGCAACGACTTCGCCTACGGCATGGGCATCCCCCTGGACCTGGAGGCGGGTTGCGCGGCGCTGGCCCGGGGGCGCACCCGTCGGGTGGATGTGGGGCACGCGCGGGGCTTCCGGTACTTCGGCAACGGTATCGGCATCGGCTTTGACGCCGCTGTCAACGTCGTCGCCTCCCGCCTGCGGCGGCTGCGGGGCTTCCTGGTCTACCTCATCGCCGTCCTGCGCACCCTCATCTTCTACTACCGCGCCCCGCTCACCCGGATAGAACTGGACGACCGGACCCTGGAGCAACCGGCGCTGATGATTTCGGTGATGAACGGTCGCCGGATGGGCGGCGGCTTCTTAATGACCCCCTTCTCCCGGCCCGATGATGGCCTCCTTGACCTCTGTATCGGGGGGAAGATGAACCAGTTGGAAATGCTCTCCTTCGTCCCCCGCTTTATGAAGGGGACTCAGATGGGAGACCCCCGGGTGACGATGGCCCGCTCCCGTCGGGTGCGGGTGGCGGTTCGGGAAGGGACGCAGGTTGTCCATGCCGACGGGGAGACCCTTGCGCTGGACGTCCGGGAAATGGACCTGGAGGTCATCCCCCAGGGCCTGAGTGTGGTGGTGTAGCGGGGAGGCGGAAGATGGGTCGGCATTCCCTTCAAGGCCGCGTCGCACTGGTGACCGGCGCCTCCGGCGGCATCGGACGGGCGACGGCCCTTCTCCTGGCGCGGGAAGGGGCCCATCTGGCACTGGTCGCCCGCCGCGAAGAACGGCTCCAGGAGGTTGCCCGGGAGATTGAGGGAAGGGGGCGGGAGGCCCTGGTCCTTCCGGCCGACGTCACCCGGCAGGAGGAGATGGAGCACGCAGTGGCCCGGACAGTCGCCCGCTGGGGACGGGTGGACATCCTGGCCGCTTGTGCCGGCGCCTACATCCGCGTCCCCGTCCCCCAGATGACCGTCGCCGACGTGGAGCGCTCTATGGCGGTAAACTTCTACGGCGTCCTCCACGCCGTCCTGGCCGTCCTCCCCCACATGGTGGCCCGGCAGAGCGGCCATATCGTCCTCATCTCCTCTGCCGACGGCAAAAAGGGCATCCCGCCGGACGGCCCCTACGTGGCGGCCAAGTTTGCCGTCGCCGGCCTGGGGGACATCCTGCGGCAGGAACTGCGGCCCTACGGCATCGCCGTCACCACCGTCTTCCCCGGACGGGTGGATACGCCGATGATTGCCCACCTCCGGGTGCCCGCGATTTCGGCCAAAATCCCGCCGGAGATGGTGGCGCGGGCCATCCTGCGGGCCCTCCGTCGCCGGACTCCGGAGGTCATCCTCCCCTTCCAGGTTCGCCTCTTCGTCTTCATCAGCGCCCTGTTCCCCTCCCTGGGGGACTGGTTTACCCGTCAATTTCATCTGGAGGGGTGGGAGGAAACCCAACCGTTGCAGGAGGTTTGATGGGTCTGCTGGCTTGTTCTGCTGTTCATCCCTGGTTGCGTCGCGGGATCAGGGTCGCCTTTATACCGGGTCTCTCTGCCACCGCGCTGCTGGAGGAGGTGGCGGAGCGGCTGCTGGCCCGCTTCCGGGCCCGGGGAGACGTGGTCCGGCCCATTCCCGACGACCAGACTGACCTTTTGCTGACCACCGCGCCCTTCGCCGAACCGATGGGCTGGCGACAATCGCTCCTCCTCACCGCCCGGCGTCGTTTTCGCCTCTCCCGAACGCCCACGGTGGTCACGCTGGTCCACGCCACGAAGCGGAAATTCCGGCACTTTCTGGACCACTTCCGGCGGGCCCTTTCCCGACCGGAGCCAGACCCGGCGGACTTTGCTTTCCCCGGACTGGCGTCCCAGGCCTGGCGCGTGCTGGTGGAGCAGGGGCGGCGGGGCGGCCCCCTGCTGGCGCTGGAGCGGATGGTCCAGGCCCAGGCCAAATGTCTGCGCATCCTCCTGTTCGTGGGAGACGAACGCCCGGAGGTCGCCTACGCCTTTGACCTGGTGGGCGCCTATCCCTGTTGCCGGGCCGATGAGCCGGACCGGTTTTACGACGACCTGGTCCGGCGGATGGTCACCGCCGTCAGTGTGGAGGAGATCACCCATCACATCCCGGTGGAGCCGCCGGTCGCGCATGCCCTCTGGCGGGCCCTGGAGACGCCCGCTGCGATGGCGGAGGCGGCCCGGGAGTTGAGCCGCCGCGACTTCTTCACCGAGATGGTCCGCATCGCCGACCTGGTCCACGTCCCCGCCGTCTCCGACGCCGTCGCAGAGCAATACAGCGAGGGCTGCTTTGCCACCTTGGACCCCCGTCTGGGCGCGCTGGTCTCCACGGTGACCGGGAGCGCACGTCCGGTGGATAAGCGCCAGGTGACCGGGGACGACCTGGCGGTGATCGTGGGCGTCCGGCCCGACCGGCGGGGGGCGTTCTACCGGCCCGTGGAGGGGAAGCGAAACGACCCGCCCTCTTCGGAAGCGGTGGAGATGTTCGCGATGGACGAGCCGTTGCCCCGCATCCGCTGGGAGACGCCGGAGGGGGTCGTGGCGGTACCGGTGGCCCGCTCCAAACTGCACGGCCATCGGGGGATCGCCGCCTACGACCCCCGGTACGTGGAGTACGTCCCGGTGGCCGCCCCCTACCAGTGCTATCCGGTCTCCTGCGGGACGAGTGCCCAGGCGGAGGGGATTGTGGAGGCCTTCGGACGGGCGGAAAGCCTGCGGAATCCGGACGACCCCCGGGCCGTCGTGTTCACCGTCCTGCCCGGCCATGGCGTTTTTATCGTAGAAAAGTGGCGGGCGGGGAAAGCGCCGTTCCAGGTCATCTGGGAGTGGATGGATGCGGGCTATCTGGAGGTGGACCGTTTTGTCCCCCAGGGGCCGCTGGAGTATCTCCCCGACCCGGGGGGGCGAATGAGGGTGCGGACCGATGACCCGCTGGGCTGGCTGGAGGAGTAGCATGGCCGCTCTCCTGCCATAATAACCGCGATTTGGAGTTTGACAAAATTTCAGCAATATGGTATTATATTCACCAGGAGGTAGGCCATGCAAGAGACCAGACAGCGAATCTTAGAAATCATCAAGATGCGCGGTCAGGCTACGGTGAACGAACTGACCCGTGAACTGGGGTTGACCGCTGTGACCATCCGGCACCACCTGGATGTCCTCTATCGGGACGGGCTGATCGGGCCGCCGCAGATTCTCCGCAAGTCAGGCCCGGGTCGCCCTCAGCATGTCTACCGGCTGGCGGGTGAAGCGGAGGAAATCTTCCCCAAAAAGTACGACCGGCTGACCGACGCCCTTCTGGAGGAACTGGAAGAGCGACTGTCGCCCGAGGAGTTGGATGCCGTCATCAACGGGGTCGCCGAGCGGATGGCCCGCCAGGTATCGGCGGAAGGCGACCTAAGCACTCGTTTGAGCGCCCTCCTGGAGTTCCTGAACGGGCTGGGCTACCTGGCGACGGCCCAGGAGGAAGAGGGCGGATACCGGATTGTGGTTGCCAACTGCCCGTACGAGCGGGTCGCCCGACGCCACGATCTGCCCTGTAAAGTGGATATGCGCCTGATCGCCCTGGTGACCGGCGTGGAGCCGGAGCGCGTCCAGCAGATTGTAGCCGGCAGCGAGCATTGCATTTATCGGGTGGCTTTGCCGGAAGAAGGCTGAAGCCCGGCCATTGAACGTGCCAGGCACTTTCCGAAGTGCCTGGCACGTCCAGGTCGGTAGCGCAGGCGAACAGCCCGATGGCGCTCACATTTGGGATTTAAATGGGGCGCAGGCCGCCAGGCCTGCGGGTGCAGGCAACTTCCTGCACGAAGGCCCTTTCCGGCTGTTTATCGCAGGCGAACAGCCCAATGATGCTAATAACATTTGCCCCCACCCCCCCTTTATCCCCCCTCCCCCATCGTTGTGCTTGGGGGAGGGGGTTTGGGAGAGGGGAGGGGCCGGGGGAGGGGTGAGGCCAGCGCGCCGAAAAAGTTAGTGCCATTGGACAGGAGCCTTGCGCCGGGGGGCGGAGTTGCTCCCTTTGGCCGGTGGTGGTAGAATTCGGGCGGATGGCGAAGCTATCCGCCCGAATTCTCAATGCCCTATCACGGAGGAAGCCACCCGGTATGGCCCTGAAAACGACCCTTATTTACCCCGGCATTGCCGGCCGGGGCTGGAATTCCCTCAAGCAGGGGATGGACGCGGGCTGGATTTCCCACGGCCTGGCCTCCATCAGCGCGGCGGCCAAAGCGCAGGGCTTTGCAGTGGACCTGATTGACCTGCGCGCCCTCTCCGGCTGGGACCAGTTCCGAGAGGTCCTGGCGGAGCGGGCCCCCGATGTGGTCGGGGTCACGATGATGAGCGTGGACTATAACCCTGCCCGTCAGGCGGTCGCCATTGCCAAAGAGGTCCTGCCGGACGTTGTTACCGTCATCGGCGGGCCGCACGTCACCATCGCCCTGCAGGATAGCCTGCGCATCCCCGATGTGGACTATCTGGTAACCGGCGAAGGCGAAATTACCTTCCCCCAATTGCTCCGGGCCATCGCGGAGGGCCGTCGCCCGCCCTATCGGGTGCTGCGCGGCGAGCCGCCGGACCTGGACGTCATCCCCTTCAGCGACCGGGACCTCTTCCTGGACGAGTGGAAGAAATGGGGCTACGACCTGGATTCCCCCGAGGTTCCCTTCGTGGAGGAACTTCCCCCTCCCTTTGCCACCATCATCGCCGGACGGGGCTGTATCTACAATTGTACCTTCTGTAAGCCCGGGGAGGACTACCTCTTCGGCAAGCGGGTCCGCCGGCGCAGTGTGGATAACGTCCTGGCGGAATTGCGCTATCTGGTGGACCGCTACCATCTGGCCTCTTTTATGTTCCACGATGACTGTCTGACCGAAGACCGGGAATGGGTGATGGAGTTCACCGACCGGTACATCGCCGAGGGCTTCAACCTTCCCTTCTTCTGTCAGACCCGGGCCGACATCGTGGTGAAGCACGAGGACATGGTGGAGCGGATGGTCCGGGCGGGCCTGCGGGGGTACTTTATCGGCTTTGAGAGCGGCAGCGACCGGGTGCTCAAATTCATCCGCAAGGGCACCACAGTGGCTCAGAATCTCCAGGCGGCCCGCATTTGCAAGAAATACGGCATCGCCATCTGGGCCAACTACATGATGGGTCTGCCTACCGAGACGAAGGAAGAGGTGATGGAGACGGTGCGGATGATGAAAAAGATAGACCCGGACTATTACAGTCCGGCTTTCTTCACGCCGCATCCCGGGACCGACCTCTACGACTTTGTGGTGGAGCACGACCTGAGCCGCATCACCGACTACGATTCCTACCGGCGGAACCCTACGGAGCCGAAGATTCGGGGGCAGGACTACGGGTTTCTGAGATGGGCGATGGCGGAGAGCCAGCGGCGCAAGCCTATCAACGCGCTGCGGCGGTGGATACGGCGTCAGTGGCGGCGCATCCGCCGCCTGACTCCGGCGAAGGTGATGCGGCGGCTGGGGCTGAGCCGTCCGCTGCGAGTCGGCCCCGGAGCGTAGCGGAGTGGCGGTTTGTAGTCAGCCACGGAGCGCAGCGAAGTGGCGGTTTGTAGTTAGCCACGCAGCGCAGCGGAGTGGCGTCAACGGCACTCCACTTCGTTTCGTGCCTGACTACGAACAAAAGCGAAAAGTGGCAACTACCTACGCCAGGGGCTAAAAGCCCAATGGCATTAACTTTTTCGGCGCGCTGGCCTCACCCCTCCCCTTCCCCCCTCCCCTTCCCCCCTCCCCCAAGCGCAGCGATGGGGGAGGGGGGATAAAGGGGGTGGGGGCAAACGTTAGCCCCATTGGGCTCAAAGCCCCTGGCTCAGATGCGAAGCCCCTTTCAGGGGCTTCCGGATAGCCCATCAGGGCTTGGGTATCTGAGCCCGCCGCTTCAGCGGCGGGCGGAAGTGGGCATCCCAGCCATAGGGGTAGGTAGTTACGAAAAGTGACGGAAGTCAGATGATTCGGGTCAAAGTCAAACTCTTTGCGACGCTGCGGCGCTACTCCCCCGAACTGGGCGTCGGTGAGGGGATGGAGGTGGAACTTCCAGAGGGGGCGACGGTGGGACAACTGGTCAACCACCTGGGCCTGCCCGCCGACCACGTGCGGGTGGTGTTTATCAACGGCATCGCCCGAGACGAGTCCTACACCCTGTCCGATGGCGATGAAGTTGGCATGTTCCCCCCGGTAGGGGGCGGGTAAACCGCCGTAGCGCAAGATTTATCTTGCGTTCCGCAAGATAAATCGCCACAGCGAGATCAGGGCACTGCCTATGACCGCCTATCTCCTCGTCTTTGCCGGAGCGCTGGTGCTGAGCATCGCGCTGACTCCCCTCGCCCGCTATCTGGCCCCCCAACTGGGCATGATGGACCAGCCCTCGGCTCGCAAGGTGCACCGTTCCCCCGTCCCGCGCCTGGGCGGCCTGGCCATCTATCTGGCCGTGCTGGCCGCCGCCATCGCGCTGGGGGAACGGTACAACTTCGCCCAATTCGGCTCCATCATCGTCGGCGCCACGGCCGTCTCGTTCATGGGGCTAGTGGATGACCGATGGGGGCTGCGCCCCGTCGTTAAACTGATCGGGCAGGTGCTGGCCGCTCTCCTCCTCTGGGCCACGGGTGTCCGCGTGGGCACGTTTGGCCAGCCGGTGGTGGATTTCCTGCTGACCGTTTTCTGGGTGGTCTACATCACCAATGCCATCAACCTGCTGGATAATATGGACGGGCTGGCGGGCGGGGTCGCCGCCATCGCTGCCGCTTACTTCGCGCTGATGTGTTCCTTCAGCGGGCAGTACCTGGTGGGGGCGCTGGCGATGGCCATCCTGGCGGCCTGCCTGGGCTTCCTCTTTTACAATCTGAACCCCGCCAGCATCTTTATGGGCGATTCCGGGGCTCTCTTCCTGGGCTTTATGCTGGCGGCCCTCGGGATCAAACTCCGTTTCCCGGATAATGTCACCTTCGTGACCTGGATGGTGCCGGTGCTGGTATTGGGATTGCCCGTCTTTGATACCGCGCTGGTCACCCTCTCCCGCCTGCGCCGGGGACTGAACCCGCTGACGACGCCGGGCAAAGACCACGTCTCCCACCGATTGGTGGCGGCGGGGCTCTCCCAGCGGGAGGCCGTGCTGACCCTCTATGTGGTGTCGTTTGTGCTGGGGCTGCTGGCGGTTTTCATCACCCGCGCGTCGGTGGTGGAGGGGTACATCGTGGGGGGCCTGGCCGCGCTGGTGGGGGTGTTCGGTCTGTGGCGGCTGGAACGACCGCCTTTTTGGGGATAATCATCTACAGGGGTAGCACGGCACGAAGACGTGGTCGCTATTTTTGCCACGAATTTCACGAATTGACACGAAAAATTCGTGAAATTCGTGCCATTCGTGGCAAAACGACCCGAAATTCGTGAAATTCGTGCCATTCGTGGCGAAACGACCCGAAATTCGTGAAATTCGTGCCATTCGGGGCGAAACGACCCGAAATTCGTGAAATTCGTGCCATTCGGGGCGAAACGACCCTGAATTCGTGAAATTCGTGCCATTCGTGGCGAAACGACCCGAAATTCGTGGAATTCGTGCCATTCGTGGCGAAACGACCCGAAATTCGTGAAATTCGTGCCATTCGTGGCAAAACGACCCT
>DAOTWL010000331.1:0-23185 GCA_034435875.1 Anaerolineae bacterium | reverse complement strand
GGCGGCTTGCTCTCCCTCGCCGGATACACCCGTTGCATTTTGCCCTCCTTTCCTGACACTGGCAACTTGGTCATTCCGTCACTTGGTCATTTCGTCATTTCGTCATTTTCAACGGACTCGGCCCCAATCCCTTCACCCTCTCCGTCATCCGCCGCGCCGCTTTGGCAAAGGTGGCCCCCATACCGCCGGAGACGAAGACAATGTCCAGCCGGTCCCCGCCGATGCCGATTTGGTCCAGCAGCGCTTTGGTATACTTCACCCGCGCCAGCGCGCGCTCGTTGCCGTGCACGTGATGGCAGTTGCCCAGCGGGCAGGCGACGATGTAGACCCCGTCGGCCCCCTCCTCAAAGGCCTCCAGGATGTAGCGGACGTCGGCCTTGCCGGTGCAGGGGAGCCGCACCAGCCGGACGTTGGAGGGGTACTTCAGCCGCAGCGCTCCGGCCGTATCCGCCGCCATATAGCCGCAGTAGATGCAGGTAAACGCGACGATCTCCGGCACGAACTCCTCGTGCCCATTGTCGTTGATGCTCATAGCACCTCCGTTTTTGGAACCACGAAGGACACGAAGGGCACAAAGGATAAATTTTCCAAATATTTCTTTGTGCCCCTTGTGTGTCCTTTGTGACCTTTGTGGTAATTCTCCCGGCACACGAAAGACCAGGGCGTAGTAAACTTTCGCCCTTCATTTCATTCCCTCATTCCGTCATTCTGTCATTCCGTCATTCCGTCATTCTGTCATTCTGTCATTCTGTCATTCCGTCATTCACAGGATTTGCGCCAGCACCTGCTCGTCCTTATATGCCAGCAACTGGATGGCCTTCGCCGGGCACTCCGCCGTGCAGGTCCCGCAGCCCTGGCAGAGCGCCGGCTCAATGTACGCCGCGCCCCGAATCCCGCCCACGCCGATGTCCGTGTAGCGGACCTTCGGGACGCCGAAGGGACAGGCCCGGACGCAGGTCAAGCAGCCCACGCATTTGGACTGGTCCACCCGGGCGACTACGCCGCCGATGTAGAACTTATCCTTCGTCAGGACGGTCAGCGCCCGGCCGGCCGTTGCCTCAGCGTTAGCGATGCACTCCTCAATGAATTTGGGATAGTGGGCCATCCCACAGACGAAAATCCCTTCGGCGGTGAAGTCCATCGGCCGCATCTTGAGGTGGGCCTCCATAAAGAAGCCCTCCCGCGAAAGCGGCACGTCCAGGATGCGGGCCAGCCGCTCCGTCCCCTCCGACGGCAGGACCGCCATGCTCAGCGAGACCAGGTCCGGGTAGAGCGGCACCTCCCGCCGGAGCGACGGGTCCCAGGCCACCAGTTCCAGTTGCGGGCCCACCGAGCGGATGGAGGGCATATGCTCCTCGTCGTAGCGCATAAAGATGACGCCGCGCCGCCGCGCCTCGGTGTAGACCGCCTCCCGGAAGCCGTAGGTGACGATGTCCCGGTAGAGGACAATCACCTGGCAATCCGGATTGAGCATCTTGATGCGGATGGCGTTCTTCATCGTGTTGGTGCAGCAGATACGGCTGCAGTAGCCCACCGCGCCTTCAGGCCAGACGCACTGGATGAAGACAACTTGATTCAGGTCGGCGATGCGCTCCGGGCGGTGGACGATCATCTCCTCCAGTTGCATAGAAGTGACGACACGCGGGTCCCGCCCGTACATGTAGACCGACTCACGCCATTCCTGTCCGCCGGTAGCGACGATGGTGACGCCGTGGCGGACTTCCGTCTCCACCGTCTCGCCGGCGCGGGTGGTGGTGCGCAGGAGGGCGCGGAAATCGCCCACGCGGCCGGTGTGGGAGACGACCTCGGTGCGGGTGAAGACGCGGATGCGCTCATGGCCCACCACCCGGTTGACCAGGTCTCGCAGGAGCCGCTGGGGGTCCTCCCCCTCCGCCACGTAGTAGACGTGACGGAGATTGCCGCCCAGTTCCGGCTCCCGCTCCACCAGGACCACCTCGTAGCCGGCGTCGGCGATGGTGAGGGCCGCCGTCATCCCGGAGACGCCGCCACCGATCACCAGCGCGCGGGGTTCCGGCGCGACGGCCTCTTTGGAGACCGGCTCCGCCAGCCGCACGCGCGCCAGCGCCATCCGCACCATCTCCTTTGCCTTCCGCGTCGCGCCCGCCGGGTCGTCCACATGCACCCATGCGCAGTGCTCCCGCAGGTTGACCATTTCCATAAGATACGGGTTCAGCCCGGCCTCCCGGGTGACCTTCTGGAAAAGCGGCTCATGGGTGCGGTGGCTGCACGCGCCGACGACCACCCGGTTCAGATGGTGCTCCCGGATGGCCCGCCGGATGGCGTCCTGCCCGGCATCAAAACAGCCGTAGTCCACCAACTGGACATGGGCGACGTCCGGCTGGGTACGGGCCCAGGCCGCCACGTCCTCCACATCCACGACGCCGTCCAGCGTAGGCGTACAGCGGCAGAGGAAGATGCCCACCCGCGGGGGCTCGCCGCGCACGTCCCGCTCCGGCACCAGTCCGTCCGGCTTCCAGAGGAAGGGGTACTCCCGGCTGGACGGATGTTCGCCCAGGCGCTCCCGCAGGAGCCGCATGGCGTCGCCGGCCGCGCCGGCCGCGTCTATGATGGTCTCCGCAATCTCTTTGGGCGACTGGAAGGTCCCACAGACGTAGATGCCGGGGCGGCTGGTCTCCAGCGGGTTGAACTTGTCCGTCTCGCAGAAACCGTAGGGGTTCAGGTCAATCCCCAGCACGCGCGCCAGGTCGCGGGCGCCGTCCGGAGGGCGGGAGCCCAGGGAGAGGACCACCATGTCAAAGCGGTCCTCCCGCATCCGCCCCTCCTCGTCCGGATAGCGGAGAATCAGGTCGTGGGTCCGCGGGTCCTCCTTGACCGCCGAGATGCGGCAACGGGTATACTCTATCTGATACTCTTTCTGGGCCCGCTCGTAGTAGGCGTTGAACTCCTTGTTGAAGGCCCGCTCGTCCATGATGAAAATCTGGCAGTGGACACCGGGGATGCGCTCTTTGGCGATCATCGCCTCTTTGGTAGCGTACATACAGCAGATAGACGAGCAGTAGGGGTACTTCTGGTCCCGCGAGCCGACGCACTGGAGCCAGGCGATGCGCCGGGGGACCTGGCCGTCGGACGGGCGCAGGACGATGCCCTCAGTGGGGCCGGACCGGCTGGCCAGCCGTTCGTATTGCATGGAGTGGATGACGTTGGGGAAGCGCCCGTAGCCCAGTTCGCCGTACTCCTCCGGGTCGGAGAGGGCATAGCCCATGGAGAGGATGATGGCGCCGACGTTCAGGTCCCGCTCGTAGGGCTCCTCGTCCAGGTTCACCGCGCCTGTCGGGCAGACCCTGACGCACCGCCGGCAGGTCTCGCAGCGGGGGACTTTATCCACCATGTAGGCATCGGGCAGGGCGCGGGGAGCCATTTTGTAGATGGCCTTGCGGGTGACCAGTTCCTCCTCAAAGAAACTGGGCAGGGCGACCGGACAGACGACCGCACAAAGGCCGCAGTTGATACATTTCTCCGGGTCCACGTAGGTGGGCCGGTGCCGCACGGTGACGGTAAAATCGCCCGCCCGACCCTCCACCCGGATGAGGTCGGTGTTGGTGAGAATTTCAATATTCGGGTGACGGTTGAAATCCAGGAACGCCGGGGAGATGGACGGCCGGGTGCAGCCGTAGCCGTGGTCGGACGTTCCCCGGCAGAGGACGCAGTCGTGGGTGGGGAACATGTAGCCCAGTTGGGCCACCCGCCCGCCCAGCCAGGGGAGACTTTCCACGAGATACACTTTCAGGCCAGCCTCGGCCAGGTCCACGGCGGCGCGCATCCCGCCGACGCCGCCGCCGACGACTAAGACAGATGATGTTGGATGATGTGGAATTGCCATGTTCGTCCCTGTATGCTATAATGTTTACCGGTATGAGCCAGAAAAAGGGGAAAAACCACGTTTTTGTTCAGGTCACTCCTCAGGGAATCCTGGTCACTTCCCCCATTTTTCGGGACTGGGAAGAGGTGGAAGCGATTCAGGAAGAAGGGCGCGTCATTCTCCGGCCCAAGCAAGCGGCGGAGAGCCGCCCGATTTCTCACCACCCCGCCTTCGGCCTCTGGGCAGACCGGGAAGAAGAGAGCGCTCAACTGGCCGCCGTCCTTCGGGCCCGTATAGAACACCGCCAAGATGTTTCCTCCTGAAGCCCGCCTGATAGATACGAACATCCTGGTAGACCTTCTGCGCGGACGAGAAGAGGCTCGCCAATGGATAGACCGGTTGCCCGATGACGGACGTTGCATCTCGGTTGTTACGGCGGCGGAACTGCTGGCGGGAGCCAGGTCGTCTCACGAGCAGAAACTGATAGAGCAGGAGATTCTCCTTTATCGGATTCTCTGGCTCCAGGAACCGATTTCCCGTCTCGCCCTGGACTGGTATCAACGCTTCCGCCTCCGGTACGGTGTGGGTTTTCTGGATTGTCTAATCGGAGCGACGGCCCTCTACTACGACCTGCCCCTCGCTACCCTGAACGAACGGCATTTTGCCCCTTTCCCTGACCTCCAGGTGGAACGCCCCTACTGACGCCGGGTATAATCCGGCAGCAGAATTGGGGAGATAACCCCTGTATCCACTCCCGCTTCCTCCAGTTCGCGGTTCCACTTCTCCAGATGGGCCAGGGTGGGCCTGCCGGGCTTCACCTGGTGGGCCCAGAGCGCGGCACTGCGGCCCGACCGTCGGCCAAAGACCAGGATTTCCAGCAGGGAGTTGCCCATGAGCCGGTTGTGGCCGTGGACACCCGCGCTGACCTCTCCAGCGATATAGAGGCCGGGGACAGCGGTGGAGCCGTCGGCCCGCAGCCGCACCCCCCCGTTCTGATAGTGGAGGGTCGGGTAGACCAGGATGGGCTCCTTTGTGATGTCAATCCCGAAGCGGGCGAACTGGCGCACCATGGCCGGGAGCGCCCGCTGGATGGTGCCGGGGCCGTGGATGATGTCTATCATCGGCGAATCCAGCCAGACCCCGGGCTGTCCGGTCGGGGTGACAACGCCGTTGCCCCGCGCGCACTCCCGGATGAAGGCCGCCGCCTCCACATCGCGCGGCTCCAGCGGGTAGACGAACTGCTCGCCGTATTTGTTGACCACCTGTGCGCCCAGCCCGCGCACCTTCTCGGTCACCAACAGGCCCAGAATCTGCTCCGGGAACGCCGCGCCGGTGGGGTGGTACTGCATAGACTCCAGATAGCCCAGCGGCGCGCCCACCCGATAGGCCAGGACGACGCCGTCGGCGGTGGCGCCGTAGTGGTTGGTGGTGGGGAAGCCCTGATAGTGGAGCCGTCCGCCGCCGCCCGTCGCCAGGACGACGGCTTTGGCCTTGATGTAGCCCTTCGCGCCCGTCTCCAGGTTCATCACCACCGCGCCGGCGATTTGCCCCCTGTCGTCCAGCACCAGTTCTATGGCCGGAGAGAACTCTATGACGGTGATGTCCGGCTCCCGGTTGCGGACTTCATCCCGCAGGGTGCGCATAATCTCCGCGCCGGTATAATCGCGGGCGGAGTGCATCCGCCTGCGGCTGGTGCCGCCGCCGTGGGCCTCTATCATCGTCCCGTCCGGCTCTTTGTCAAACATCATCCCCAATTCTTCCAGCCACTTGATGACGAATGGCGCGTCCATCACCAGCGCCTCCACCAGTTCGGGGACGTTGGTGAAGTGGCCGCCGCCGATGACGTCCAGGTAGTGGATGGCCGGACTGTCGTTGGGACGGTCGGCGGCCTGGATGCCGCCCTGGGCCATCATGGTGTTGGCGTCGCCGAAGCGGAGTTTGGTCACCAGGATGACCCTGGCGCCGTTCTCCTGGGCCAGGAGCGCCGCCGACGCGCCCGCCCCCCCACCACCGATGACCAGGACGTCGGTTTCCGCGATAGGGTTAGAGAGGTCAAAGTCCAGGCCGATGTGGGGTCGGCCCTCCACGATGTCCGCCAGTTCCAGCGGCATTTTCTGCCCCTTGCTGACGCCGACGCGGATGGCGCGGAAGGTCTCTTCTTTGTAGTCGGGGTGGTAGGCCTTCAGAATCGCCTCCCGCTCCTCCAGCGTCATCGTTGGGAAGGTCTCCTTCAGCCGCCGGGGGCGGGTCGCCTCCACCAACCGGATAGACTCCTGCATTTCCGGCGGGTAACCGCTCATGACACCTCCTAATCTCCCGGCTCTATATCCCGCGCCTTGTAGCGGGCTTTCAGTTCGTCAGTGCTCATATTCTTCAGGGCCTGGATTTCGGCGTCAAACTTGCCCTCCCGAATTTCATTGAGCCGCTCCTCCAGGTGCTTAGAGCGCGGGGCCAGGTAGCGGCCATAGAGGCGGCGGGCCAGAATGGCGATGTTGTACTGGGCCTCCTCCGCCGGGCAGCGGGCCGCACAGAGGCCGCACATAATGCAGTCAAAGGAAAGGTCGGCCATCCGGGCGATGTCGCCCCGCATCCCGGCGGCCATATAGGCCCGGACATCTATCTGCTGCGGGCAGGCTTTGGTGCATGTTCCGCAGCCCAGACAGCGCAGGACCTCGGGGTACAGGCTGAAGAGCGTGGTCGGCGTCGGCTCCAGTTTCGTGATGTCGTAAGTCGCCCGGCGGGCCGGGAAGAAAGGCAACTGGGCCAGGTACATATTCGGTTGCACCACCGTCTGGCAGGCCAGGCCGAAGTAGAGTTTGGGGTCGCCCTGGATGCGGTAGGCTGTGGCGCAGGCGCCGCAGAAGCCGCCGCGACAGCCCACGCCGCGCACCAGTTTGTACCCCGCGTACTCCATCGCCTTCATAATGGTCAGCCCGGCGGGGACCATGTACTGCTTGCCCATGATGAAGACGGGGATCAGGTTCTCCTGCTCTTCGGCCATAGGGACCTCCTCACGTTTCACGCTTCACGTTTCACGCTTCACCTTTCACGCTTCACGTTTCACGCTTCACGCTTCACGCTTCACGGGATCAGTGAAACATGAAACGGGATTATCGCTCCTCTCCCACCTGCGTCCACTCGTCCTCGCGGAAGGTGATCAGCGGCAGGGGCTCCTCCACACTGCGGCCAGGGACGTACTCAAAGACCGCCTGGACCTGCTGGCCGACGGCCCGGAAGACCCGGCCCACCGGCAGGTCGGCGGGGCAGGCATCGGTGCAGAGACCGCAGCCGATGCAGGAGAGCACCATATGGTTGAGCCGGGTCAGGTGGAAAAGCATCGTGTCGGCGGGCAACCGATACGCCCCCTTGCGTCGGGCCCAGCTCATATATTGGATCGGCTCGTGCTCCATCACCGGACTCTTAAAGAGACAGGTCTTACAGTAGCAGATGGGGCAAACAGTCATACAGTTGTGACAGCGAACACAGGCGGCAAAAACGCCTTCAATCCCTTCCTTCTCCATCCGGCCGCGGATTTCGGCAAACCAGACATCACGGATCTGGGTACGGACCTGGACCACCTTATCCACTACCTCAGCCCGCCGACCGTCCTCCGAGACGGCCTCCAGGCCCAACCGCCCGGCCAGTTCGTCGGAGAGGACAAGGGGGATGCCCGCCGTCAGGTCGGCGCCGAAGAGTTCTATGCGCACGTCGCCGGCCACGGCCGCAAAATTCTCGCACATCTGGCAGGCGTCCCGGAACGCGTAGCCGGATTGAGGCGCCAGGTCGCCCGTCCGCATCCCGGAAAGCAGGGACGCCCGGTCCACGCCGCCGTTCGCCCGCATCTTCTGGTAGTCGGGGACGGTGTAGGTGCCGGGGCAATCCACCACCACCGTCACCAGGTCCTCCAGGCTGGCCTGCTGGAGTTTGACCAGTTCTATCAGCGCGCGGTACTCGCAGGGGCGCAGGACGGCGGCGATCCGCCCGCGCGGCTGGCGGACCGTCACCGGCCCGACAACGCGCGCCGCGTTCAGGCCCAGCACCGGCGCCAGCGGGTCCGCCGCGTCCAGGAGCGCCGGGTCCGCCACCAGCGCCGGCGTGACCGCGCCCGTCGGCGTCTCCATCGGCACCAGGACGGCCTCCACGGTCTCCGTCTCCAGTAACCGCTTGAGGAAGCCCCTTAGGGCCGCCAGAGTGTTCTGATTTTCAACGGGAATCCGTGCTATCATTGCGTCTCCTTGCTGATGGGAGATTCTCTGCGCAGACGGCGATATTCCTCTAAAAGGGTAGAGTCATCCAGAGCCTGTTCAAACTTTCGCAGCCAGTGCTCTATGTATTCATCGTCCAGAGCATCCTCCTGCCGATGAACGATGCCGGCCGCGTCCTCGTGGTCCCGGGGACGGGTGGAAATCAACTTGTAAATCAACAAATCCTCAGGGGAGCAGACGTAGATAACCTTTCCGGGTCCGATTTCTACCGGCCGGGCCCGGCGAACCGCCCCCTGATCAAACGTTGTATCCGCCAATAAGAGGTCCAGCCGCACTCCGGCCGGATCTTGAATAAACAGGAAACCCCGTTTTCTCAGCGTCTCCGGCGGGTCATCAGCCAGAAACACATATTCATCGGCCAGCGCGTGGAGCAGTCGGGGGACATCCTCGCGGCCCAACAGGACCCGTACATCCACATCCCGGGTCGCGCGAGGCTCGCCCCAGACGCTCAGAGCGATCCCGCCCACCGCGGCAGAAAGGATGCCTGCGCGCCGAAGCCGCTCCTGCAGAGTCCAGAGGGCCTCAAGTAGATTCTCCACCCTGTTCCCTCAGCCACTGCTCCAGCCTCTCCAGCCGCCGCTGGAGTTCCGCCAGGTAGGCTATCCGCTGCGGGCGGAAGAGAGCCTCCGTCGCCCGAAACTGCGGCTCCAGGGCCCGCTGGAGGGCCAGATACTGTCGCAGGCTCTCCTGGACCGTCATCCGGCGCAGCAGCCGTATCCGCTCCGCCTCCCGTTCTTCCCACCCCTCCCGAATCCGCCGCAAATCGCTCATCGCGTATCGCTCATCGCATATCGCGTATCGCAGGTATTCCTGCTCCCTGCGACCTGCTCCCTGCTCCCTGCTACACCGCCCACTCCCGCTTCATCGGGTTGGGCCCCTTCTCTTTCAGGTACTGGGTCATCTGGGTGACCGTATCGGCGAAGCGCTGGCCCTCGGAGGCGGAAATCCAGCGCAGCCAGACCCGGTCTTCCTCCAGCCCGGCCTGCTTGAGGATTTCCTTCAGGGCGATGATGCGCCGCCGGGCCTTGTAGTTGCCGGACTGGTAGTGGCAGTCGCCGGGATGACAGCCGCCGATGAGCACCCCGTCGGCGCCGTCCAGCAATGCCTTCAGGACATAGGTGGGGTCCACCGACCCGGAGCACATTAGCCGGATAATGCGGACGTTAGGCGGGTACTGGATGCGGGATGTCCCCGCCAGGTCCGCACCGGTGTAGGTGCACCAGTTGCAGAGAAACGCCACAATTTTCGGTTCAAAGCCGTTATCAGCCATTATGCCTCCCTGCAGATGAAGGTTCAGGTCTACTCCCACAGCACCAGCGCCTCCACCTGAGCCAGAACCTGGTCCGGGGTAAAGTGCTGGAGACGAATCGCTTTGGACGGGCAGGTCACCGCGCAGGCGCCGCATCCTTTACACAGTACGGCATTCACCCGCGAGACGCCCCAGAAGGGGTCCAGGGCCGGCGCCCCATATGGGCAGATTTCCACACACATCCCGCATCCGGCGCAGAGTTCGGGGTCTACAATAGCCGTAGCGGCCTCCATCGGCACGACGCCCCGCATCAGCAAGATGAGCGCCGAGGACGCGGCCGCTTTTGCCTGTGCAATCGTATCCGGGATGTCCTTCGGCCCCTGACAGCATCCGGCCAGGAAAACCCCATCCACCGCGGTATCCACCGGGCGTAGTTTGGGATGCGCCTCCAGGAAGAAGCCGTCGGCGGAGCGGGGGAGTTTCAGGAGCGCCGCAATGTCGGCAACGTCCTCTCGCGGCTCCATTCCTACCGCCAGGACGACCAGGTCCGCCTCGTGCTCCAGGGTCCGGCCCAGCAGCGTATCCTCCACCCGCACCACCACCCGGTCGCCGCGGCGATAGATTTCGGAGACGTTGCCCCGCCGATAGCGCACTCCCGCCCGTCGGGCCTCGTCGTAGAACTCCTCCCCGCGCTTGCCGAAAGTGCGCACGTCCATATAGAAGACAGTCACCCGGCTATCGGGGAGGGCTTGGCGGACCAGTTGTGCCTGCTTGGCGCTGATCATACAGCAGACCCGGGAGCAGTACGGGCGGCCCAGTTGCTGGTCCCGCGAACCGACACACTTGATGAAAACCACGTCTCTGGGCATCCGCCCGTTCACGGTGAGGTCGCCCGCGGCCAGCCGTTGCTCCATTTCCAGAGTGGTAATGACCTGCGGGTAGTGCCCGTAACCGAATTCCGGTTTGAGGCGTGGGTCAAAGACGTTGTAGCCGGTCGCGATCACTATCGCCCCTACCTGCAGGCGCGCCTCCTGCGGTCCGGCGATCGTTACCTCAAAATTCCCCACAAAACCCTGGACGTTGGCGACGCGCGAGTTCAGGTAAAGAGTGATGTTTGGGTGTTGCCGGACCCGCCCTATCAGGTCGGGTAGCCACGCCGTCACGGGCTCCAGGTCGGGGAACGTGCGGTTCAGTTCGGCCACGCGGCCGCCCAGGTGATCGCTCTGCTCCACCAGATGCACCGGGAACCCGGCGTTGGCGATGTCCAGCGCGGCGACCATTCCCGCCACGCCACCGCCAATAATCACCGCGCCGGGGGTGACAGGTGCTTCTCGTTCCTCCAGCGGCTCCAGGCGGGCCGCCTTCATCACTGCCGCATAGACCAGCGCCTTGGCCTTCTCCGTGGCCTGGTGGTGGTCATGGTGGACCCAGGAACACTGCTCCCGGATGTTGGCCATCTCAAACCGGTAGGGGTTGACACCCCCTTCCTGCGATGCGGCGCGGAAGGTCGGCTCGTGCATCCGGGGCGAACAGGATGCCACCACCACGCGGTTCAGTCCCAGCGTCCGGGCGTCCTCCTTGATGAGGGCCTGGCCGGGCTCCGAACACATATACGTGTAGTGGCGGGCCACCACGACGCCGGGGAGGGTGGCGGCGAACTCCGTCACCGCCTCTACATCCACCGTCGCGGCGATGTTGGTCCCACAGTGGCAAATGTAGACACCGATGCGTGGTCTGGGTTCCATAGCCGACTCGCTTGAGAGGGAAATAGAGCAATTTACTCAGGATCAGTTCGGAAAGGGAGGACCCGAACTCGGGCCCGGACCTCGTCTACAGTGATCAGGGCTCCCTGTTCCAGCACTTCTTCGTACTCCTGCAAGACCCGCGTTACCCTGGGCCCAAGAGTTTCGGGCATCACATCCTGGGTGCGAACCTGAATCACACTGGGCCCCTGGGCCCTGGTCGTTGCCAGCAAAGCCCCAAAGTCAAGGTCGTGGGTAAACACAACGTACCTGTTCTCCCGAGCCCCGCGCATAATCTCATCATCCGCGGCGCCTGGATTTCCGACTGCTGACCAGTGAAGAGCGTGCCACCCGGCCCGCTCAAACACCGTCACCCATCTGGGAGAGAGGTTCATATCAACGAGTATTTTCATTTCTTTGCCTCCTCACAGGTTAAAAAACAGCTCTTCCTTAATCAGTATATACGCGCGTGACAACCCTGTGAGGAGTTCAGGAACACCAATTTTTATAGTACTTTTGGGTGATGCAGCCTTGTAGGGATGCACCTTGTAGCAACTTTTTGCGGCTCTTTATCCTGGCACACTGCCCCTTTCTTCGGACTGGGCCGATACAGTGACCAGCGGCAACTCCACCTCCTCAACGCGCCAAGCGGCGTACGCCAGCGCGGCCCGAATGTCCTCTTCTTCCAGGTAGGGATACGCTTCCAGGATTTCCTGAAAAGAGTACCCGGAAGCAACAAGCCCTACAATCATTCCAACCGTCACCCGCATACCCCGAATACAGGGTTTGCCTCCCATCACATTCGGGTCAAAGGTAATCCGTTCCAGCCCCTTCATTCCCCCTCCTGATGACTTTTCAGAGCCACTAACGGGTATGGACGCTTGACGAAAGGGATAAAATGATGTATAATTTTAACAGACTGGACTCGTAAGTCCTGGGATCGGTTGCTCGTACGTAAGTACGTGCTACTCCGCCTCCGAGCGGTGAGAATCGACCCCCAGGGTGAGCCAGTCTTTCTTGTTTACCTCACCATTTCCTCCAAAATGATTTTCTCCTGGATCAGCCGATAGAAAGTCTCATTTCCCCGCTCATATCTTTGAAAAATAGCCCACGCAATGGCATCAGCCACCTGTATCGCTTTCTCGCTCTCCGAAGCCTCATATCTGCATATTGCCCAACCAGGTAGATCACTAATCTGGTACATCTTTCAGCCGCTTCCCCCATCGCTTCCTGACCCGTAATACCGCTCTTCTAAGCCAATAGAGATTCGTGGTCAAAACCACTGCAACGACGAGGTGTCGGGACGAGCCCTCAGCAGACCCGACGTCCCCGGCCTCATCCAGAACCCCCCATCGGTACGGCCATATCATAGCGCCATCGCCACCAACTCGGCGATGTCCATAACCTTCAACTGGTCGGAGAGCCCCTTCACCTTCACCGCATCGTCCAGCATTGCCATGCAGAATGGGCAGGCGACGGCTAAGATTTCGGCACCGGTGTCGGCGGCTTCCTGGACCCGCTGGAAGGCCAGCCGCCCCTCGGTGTTGGTCCCTTCAAACCACATCCGCCCACCACCACCCTCGCAGCAGAGGCTCCGCTCCCGGATGCGGTCCATCTCCACAAACTTCACGCCCGGAATGGCCCGAAGCACCTCCCGGGGCTCGTCAAAGATGTGGTTCTGCTTGCCCAAAAAGCAGGGATCGTGATACGTGACGACCTTCTCCACCCGGCCAGTCAGATTTAACTTCCCCTCTTCCAGGAGACGGGCCAGCATTTGGATGTAGTGGAGCACCTCCATCCCCAGTTTGTACTCCTGGCGGAAGGTGTTCATGCAGTGCGGAGAGGTCGTCACCATCCGCGCCGCGCCGACCCCCTCCAGCAGCGGCTTCCCTTCCTCCACCAGCATCTCAAAGAGGCCCATCTCCCCCACCCGGCGCACCTCGTTGCCGCAGCAGGTCTCTTCCGTGCCCAGGTGGCCGAAGTCCACCCCGGCGGCCTGCAGGACCCGCACCAGCGCCTTCGTCGCCGCCTGGGCGCGCATGTCGTAGGCGGAACTGCAGCAGGTGAAGAGGAGCGTTTTGCAGCCCTCCTGGGCCGGCTTGACCCCCAGCCCGTCCATCCAGGCCGTCCGGTCTTCCCGCGCGTAGCCCAGGGGGTTACCCTGGCGGAAGATGCCCATCAGCGCATTGCCAATAGTGCTGGGCACCTTCCCCTCCTCCACCAGCAAACTGCGCAGGGTGATGATGACCTCCGCCGGGCGGACGTCTTTGGGACAGCGCTCCACGCAGGTGAAACAACAGGTGCAATCCCACAGCTCCTCCCGGTGGACCGGGCCGTTGATGTCGCCCACCAGCGCGCCGTAGACCAGGGAGCGGACATTCAGCGTGGTGGTCAAAGACACAGGACACCCACCGGTACACTTCCCGCACTGGATGCAACCGAAGAGGTCCAGGCCGAGTCCGAGTTCTCGTGCGTGCTGCTGGATGTCCATGAGCATTATGCCTCCCTATATTCTGCAAAAAGTTCAGGCAGGTCGCGATAGTCATAGGGTGGACGCTGTCGGACAGCCGCGACAGCCACCACCCGGATGTCCCCACTCTCAATGACAGCGTACACAATCCGCCAGCGGTCAATGCGCAACCTCCGCGCCTCGGCCTCAGGCAAAGAGAATGCCAATGCCTTGCTCCGAGGTGGCCGTGGATTATCTGCCAGAGAGCTGATTGCTTCTCGCACCCGCTGGCGAATATACCCAGGTAACCGTCGGATTTCCGCCTGGGCAGACGAAGAGACCTCAACCCGGTACCTCAACCTTGTCCTCTACAGCGTCTATTTCTGCCTCAAATTCCTCCCAGGACTTCCATCCTGCCGGGCGACGGCTCTCAGCTAAAACGGCCAGGTCCTCCGCCATCTCCCGCAGAACTTCCATATCCTCTGCATCTTCCAAACGCCGGATCAAAGCCTGCCACGTCGCAATATCTACCAGAACGGCTGTGGGTTCACCATCTGCCCCGACTACGTAACTGGGACGACGAAGGGTGATAGCCCGATCTCTTGCCTCCATTTTACTCTCCCTTCTTCGCGGAACCACTCAGTACCACCAGTGCCGATGCGGCCGCTGCTTTTGCCTGCGCGACCGTATCCGGGATGTCTTTTGGACCCTGGCAACATCCGGCCAGGAAGACGCCGGGTCGGGTGCTCTCCACCGGCCGGTACTTGGGATGGGCCTCCTGGAAGAAGCCGTCTGGCGAGAGAGAAACCCCCAGGAGTTGGGCCACCGCCGGCGTATCCGCCCTCGGGACCACCGCCGGCGTCAGCACCACCAGGTCGGCCTCCACCTCCACCGTCCGGCCCAGCAGCGAGTCCTCCGCCCGCACCACCAGCCGGTCCCCCCGTTTGTAAACTTCCGACGGCTCCCCCCGCCGGTAGATGACCCGCTCTTCCTTCACCCGGTCGTAGAACTCCTCGTACCCCTTGCCGAAGGCCCGCACGTCAATATAGAACACGGTGATCCGGGCATTGGGGAGTTTATCCCGCACCAGGTGGGCGTGCTTGGCGGTGTACATACAGCAAATCCGGGAGCAGTACGGCACCCCGGTGTGGGGGTCCCGGGAGCCGACACAGTGGATGAAGACGACGTCCTGCGGTTCTTTTCCGTTGAGGATGATTTTCCCCGCCGTCGGCCCCGAGGCCGACGAAAGCCGCTCAAACTCCAGGCCGGTGATGACGTTGGGATAGACCCCGTAGCCGAACTCCGGCTTGGCGCGCGGGTCCATCAGGTCAAACCCGGTGGCGACGATAATCGCCGCCACGTCCACTTCAATGAACTGCTCCTTCTGCTCAAAGTTAATCGCTCCGGTGGGACAGGCGTCCTTGCACTTGAAGGTCTTGCCGCAGACGCCCCGGGTCAGGTAGAGGCAGGCGGTCGGGTCCACGGTGTAGACCAGCGGCACCGCCTGCGGGAAGGGCACGTAAATCGCCGCGCGCTTGCCCAGTCCCTGGTTGAAGGTATCCACCACCCGCCCGTGCATCCGGCAGGCTTCGGCACAGAGGCCGCACCCCCGACAGATGTCCTCCTCCACATAGCGCGGCTTTTTCTGAATGGTGACGTGGAAGGCTCCGGCCTCCCCCTCCACCGCGACGACCTCGGAGTAGGTCATCAGTTCAATGTTCGGATGCTGGCCCACGCTCACCATCTTGGGCGTGAGAATACAGGACGAACAGTCCAGCGTCGGGAAGGTCTTATCCAGTTGGGCCATCCGGCCGCCCACGCTGGGCTCCCGTTCCACCAGATAGACCGGGAAGCCGGCGTCCGCAATGTCCAGCGCGGCCTGGATGCCGGCGATCCCGGCGCCAATGACCAGTGCAGCGGGTTTCTGGGTCATACTGACGGT
The DNA here is from genome assembly GCA_034435875.1 of Anaerolineae bacterium. Taxonomy (GTDB): domain Bacteria; phylum Chloroflexota; class Anaerolineae; order B4-G1; family DUEL01; genus SpSt-77. Next base: position 7,697 of record DAOTWL010000331.1, on the reverse strand, counting down.
TCCTCCTCCGTCCACCAGCGGATAAATGCCCGCCCGGTCTCCAGACTCTCCCGGGCCAGGTCCAGCGCCCCCTCTGTCTCCGCCTGTCCGTAGCGCTCGGCAGGCCAGAGAACCTGTTCGTCCACCTCTACGGGGTACCGGCTGTCCACAGCCGCCGGTTCCAGATCGGCGGCGGCCCGAACCAATGTCATCAACTGCTCCCGCCATCCAGGATCCGGAATCGTCTCCAGCAGGGCTTCCAGGCGGGCCGAAAGGTAATGGGTTCGCTCCATCCGCCCCATACACCCCAGCACGGCTTTCACACTCTTCTCCACCGCCTGCTGGCTATGGGTGACGCTCCGTTCGTAGAGGCCCAGGTGGAAAAGCCCCTTTGCGGCCAGCAGGTCTCGTTCCCCATCCTCCAGCCAGCGGCGGGCCCAGGTCAGGTTGTCAAACGGCGAGAGCGGCACTCGCCGGCGATAGGGCACCGGGAACTGCCACCCCCCGGTCTCTGTGCGCCGGATGCCCCGCGCCGCGATCTCTGCCCTCGCCTGTTCCAGGAGCGAGATAATCCCATCGGCGTCATAGAGCACAATGCCGTCCGCCGCGATATCCAGGTAGAAGGGATAGTGTGCCTCCAACCCCCACCGGAGCCCCCGCTCGGTGACCACAACCAGGTCCACCAATGCTCCGTCCGGCCCCAGGGCCCTCCGCAGCGATTTCAGCACCTCAGCCCGATCCCCTTCCTCCCCTCCGACCACGACCAGCAGGTCTGCATCCTCGTGTGGCTCCCCGCGAGCGGCCGAGCCGAAGAGGATAATCCCCCGAATATCCGGGCGGACTTCCAGGAGCCGCTCCTGGATTTGTCGGAGCCATTCGGCCGGGTCCCCGGCGCTGAGGAGAGGTACGGTGGGTTTTTGGGTCATAGACCTCCTCAAGCAAACTCATATACACGTGCAGTGCGAACTGGTTGAGGCAACGCCTGCAACAGCCGATCAATCTGCTGCACCGTTTCCGGCCTTAAAAGCACATCGCCGCAAACCGAACAAACCTCTGGGTGAACTCACCCCACCGCATCCACCATCTCATACACCCGGCGCACAGCGCAGTCGGCCGGATGTCCGAATCAACTCATCCAACACCAGCACCTGGATACCTGGCAACGAGGCTAAACGCCTATCGTTGGTCAAGAAAGCAGATGCTCCTTCGCTTTTCGCCGTTGCAATCTGAATCGCATCTGGCGTACGCAGGTGGTAGCAAGCCCTCAAAGAAGCCGCCTCTTCTGCAATAGAAACAGAAACAGGCACTACGCTCAAGCCAGCAGCTCCCAGCAAAATGTCCCGATATTTCTGGGCCAACTCCTGGTTATCCTGGCGAAGCGGTTGTACAAGAACTTCCAACAAGGTGATCACCGACGTAACGACTCGCAACCTCCCCAGGTCCACCGCCTCAAAGAATGGGCGCACCAGCGGCAAATAATCAGGATGCTCCTCAATCAGATAGATAAACGGAGCCGTATCCACCCCCACAATCTTGCCCTCCAGAGCGCCTAACCACTCCACGCTTCCCGCTCCTCATCCACATACTCTTGCGCATTCACCCCTTCCCAGGCCTCTTTCCCCAAGCCCTGGAGTTCCAGAAGGGTGTGCCGGGCAGACTCCTTCAACCGGCGACGCACCAGCCCCGCCAGGTATTCCAGCAAATACAGTTGATCTTCGGGCCCGAGGCGCTCTATTTCCACCAGCAAACGCTCATACGAGTATGCCCTTACCGCCATTTCACACCTCCTTTCTCCCGTACTTGACTGAACGTGCCTCCATCTGCATTTACCGACACTTCCAGCGCTATGCCGGTTCAAACAACTCTGCGATAATCTGCGTTCATCTGCGTCCTGCCTCACCCCACCGCATCCACCATCTCATACACCCTTCGCGCGGCGTAGCCGACCTGCTGGGTGGCCTTGTTCGGGCAGACCATCGCGCAGACGCCGCAGCCCATGCAGAGGGCCTCTATCACCTCGGCGTACGGGCCGCCCGGCTCCAGCACCCGCGCCCCGTACGGGCAGACTGCCACGCAGAGCCCGCAGGCGGAACAGAGCCGGGTGTTCACCCGCGCCACCGTCCGGACGACCTCCACCTGACCCCGGGCCAGCAGCGTCGCCGCCCGCATGGCCGCTCCCCGGGCCATCAGAATCGTCTCGTCGGCCGCGCGCGGGGAGTGGGCCAGCCCGCAGACGAAAATCCCCCGCCGGGTGAAGTCCAGCGGCCGCATCTTGGGATGCTCCTCCCGGAAGAAGCCGTACCCGTCCACCGGCACGCCCAGCGCCCCGGCCAGCGCCCGGTTATCGTTCGGCTCAATCCCCGTGCTGAGCACCAGAAGCCCCGCCGGAAGCACCACCTCCTCCCCGGCAATCGGCTCCACCAGCCGGACCTGCAGGCCGTCCGGCCCCGCCGTCACCTGCGGCTTATCCGGCAACTCATAGCGCAGGAAGACCACGTCCTTCTCCCGCGCCAGCCGGTACGCGTCCTCCCGGAACCCGTACGTCCGCATCTCCCGGTAGAGGACGGTGACCCGCGCCTCGGGGTTGCGCTCCTTGATCGCCAGCGCGTTGACCACCGCCTTGGTGCAGCAGATCCGGCTACAGTAGGGCCGCCCCGGCTCCCGCGACCCCACGCACTGAATCATCACCACATCGGACGGGACTTCCCTCCCCTCCGCCAGCATCTTTTCCAGTTCCCGCTGGGTCACGACGCGCGGATCCTGGCCGTAGAGGTACTCCGTCGGGACGACCTCCCGGCCGCCGGTGGCGACGATGACCGCCCCGTACGTCTCCTCCTGCTCCCCCTCCGGCCCGGCCAGACGGGCGCGGAACTGCCCCAGCCGACCGGAGACCTCCCGGACCTCCGTCCCCAGGAGCACCCGGACGCGCGGCTCCCGGCCCAGCCGCTCCAACAGCGACGCCAGCGCGGCCTGGGGGTCCCCGCCGCCCAGGACCAGGTGCAGGTCCCGCAACTGGCCGCCCAGCGCCTCCGTCCGCTCCACCAGCTCGGCCGGATGCCCCAGGTCGGCCAGGGTCAGCGCGGCGGTCATCCCGGCCAGCCCGCCCCCGATCACCAGTACCCGACGGCTCAGCGGCTCCGCCGACGGCCGGAAGGGCTCCCGTCGGACCGCGCCCGCCACCGCCATCGCCACCAGTTCCCGGGCCTTCTCCGTGGCGACCCGACCATTGCGGGCGTGGGCCCCGGCGACCTCCCCCCGCAGGTTGACCAGTTCCAGCAGGTTGGGGTTGAGGCCGGCGGCGCGCATCATCTCCTCAAAGGACTCCGCCCGGCGGATGTCGGTGTATCCGGCGATGACGACCCGGTTCAGCCGCTCCTCCCGCACGATGCGGGCCATCTCCTCCATCCCCTGGCGGGAGAGGCCGTCGCCGAAGACCTGGGCCCAGCCGACGTTGGGCAGCGCGCGGGCCTCCTCGGCCACCGCCTCCAGGTCAATCACCTCACCGATTTCCCCGCGATGGTCGCAGAGGAAGACCCCCACGCGCGGCCACTCCCAGGTGACGTCGCGCTCCTCACCCCTTCCCTGGCCCTTCGGGCCACCCCCTCCCCTCTCCTGACCAAAGGTCAGGAGAGGGGAGGGGGCAGGGGGTGGGGTGAGGACTGCCGCCGCCGCCACCGCCGACGCCTCCACCACCGTCTCCGGGATGTCCTTCGGCTCCCGGAACGCGCCAGCGACGAACACCCCGGGCCGCCCTGCCACCTCCGGCGCAAAGGGGTCCGTCACGGCGAATCCGTACTCGTTTAGTTCCACGCCCAGGGCCCGGCCCAGCGCCTGCACCCCCGGCGGCGCGCCGAACCCCACCACCAGGACCACCAGGTCAAACTCCTCCTCCCCAACCGTCCCGTCCTCGGCGACCGTCTTCAGCAGCAGGTTGCGGCTCTTCGGGCGCTCCTGGACGGCGGAGACCATACAGCGGCGATACGTCACGCCGGGGAGGGCCTTCGTCTCCTCAAAATAGGTCTCGTAGTCCTTCCCGTAGGTCCGGATGTCCATAAAGAAGACGGTGATCTCGGTATCCGGTTCCAGCGCCTTGACCACCCGCACGTGTTTGGCGGTGTGCATGCAGCAGACGGACGAACAGTACCCCCGGCCAATAGACATATCCCGCGAGCCGACGCACTGGATGAAGGCGATGCGGCGCGGCCGCTTTCTATCGGACGGGCGGAGGATGTGGGCGCCGGTGGAGCCGGCGAAACTGACCATCCGCTCAAACTGGATGCTGGTGAGGACGTTGGGATAGTATCCCCAGCCGAACTCCCCCTTCAGGCGGGCGTCAAAGGGCTCAAAGCCCGGGCTGAGGATGACTGCCCCCACCTGCACCTGGCTCTCCGTCGGCGGCATGTCCAGGTCAATGGCCTCCGTCGGGCAGACCTCCACGCACTTCCCGCAACGGGTGCAGACCGACATGTCAATGACGTAGGCCGGCGGAATGGCCCGCAGGGGCGGCCGATAGATCGCTTTGACTTTCGCCAGGTCGCCTTCGTAGAGGCCGGGCCGCTCGGCCGGGCAGACCTGGGCGCACTCCCCGCAGAGGATGCACCGCTCCGGGATGACGTAGCGCGGCTTGTGGTGGAGACGGACGGTGAACGCGCCCGGCTCCCCCTCCAGCCCCACCACGTCGGTGTACGGGACAATGGTGATATTGGGATGCAGGTCACACTCAATGGTGGGACAGTACGCCGGGCGTCCCGGGACCATGTAGCAGATGCCGCAGGAATCGGTCGGGAAGGTCCGGTCCAGCAGGTGAAGCGACCCGCCGATGCCGGGCGCGCTATCCACCAGGACGACCGGGTAGCCGGCCTCCGCCAGCAGCAGCGCCGACTGCATCCCGCCGATCCCCGCGCCGACGACCAGAACGGAGTGGTGATTCCTGACGTTGTCGGTCATCCGTTCCCCCGGTAAGAAGTATTGCGTATCTCGTGCTCCGTGTGGCGTGAAACGTGATTTGCTTCCACTACAGGCTCACCCTATGCTGGATACCTCCCTTCCAGGCCAGGTGGCATTTAGAAGACCCCCATTTACTATACTTCTCTCGCGCAGACAACTCCAGTGTCGGTCAGCACCTCTCCAATAAGACAGACATCATATTCTAATCACCGCTGTTAGAAAAACTGCGCCCATCTGCGTTCATCCGCGTCCGCCAACTATCCGACCTTCCGTAACGCCGGCCTGGGGTCAATCATATGCTTCCCCCACCACTTCTCCACTCCGGGCAGGCCGAAGGCCAGGCCCATCAGTTCGGTGAAGTAGAGGGCCGGGATTTTCGTCCCCAGGTTCTGGCGGGTATCCAGGTTGATCTGGCACATTCCGCAGGCGCAGGCGATGACGTCCGCCCCGGCCTCCAGGGCCTCCCGCGCCAGGCGAGAGGAGAGGGTCACCACCACCTCGCTCCGGCTGAGGGAGAGGCTGGCCCCGCAGCAATCCACTTTGTATGACCACTCCACCGGCTCAGCGCCCAGCGCGGCCATCAGCCGGTCCATCCGGGTCGGGTGCTCCGGGTCGTCCCAGCCGGTGAACTCCGGCGGCCGGACCAGGACACAACCGTAGTACGAAGCCACCCGCAACCCCTTCAGCGGTCGGGTCACCCGCTGCCGGACGGCCTCCAGGGCCTCCGGCTCCGTCAGCACCTCCAGCAGGTGGCGGACGCGCGGGCGGCCCGTGTAGGCGAATCCCAGAAGCGCTTCCATCTCCTGCCGCCACCGGGGGTCCTCCCGCAGGACCCGGTCCGCTTGCAGGACGTGCTGGTAGCAGGCCGGACACGGCGCGACGATGTCCAGCCCCTCCTTCTGCGCCAGGGCGACGTTGCGGGCCGGCAGCCGCAGCGCCAGTTCGTGGTCCAGGCTGTGCGCCGACGACGCTCCGCAGCAGTTCCAGTCCTCCAGTTCCACCAACCCCACCCCCAGCGCCTCACAGACGGCGTCGGTGGAAAGGCCAAATTCTATCGCAGTGGTGCCAATGGTGCATCCAGGATAGTAGGTGTATTTCACAGCGCGTCCTCCTCACATCAGACGGTAGACAAGGGAACAAGGGGAACCCTTCACCTACTTGTCTACTTGTCTACTTGTATCCTCCCTCTGATACAACCGCCGCACCTCGGAGACCCCCCGAATCCGCTCCGGCAGGAAGGAAATCTTCCCCTTCAGGATCAGGCCGACGCCCATCCCCAGGTCGGAGAAGAGGTCGCGGCTGCGGAGTTTGTACTCCATCAGCATACTCAACTCGTGCACCCGGCCCCAGAGACGGATGCTATCCAGGAAGGACCGGTGGAGCGCGTAGACGGCCGGGTCGGGCTTGTAGCCCTCCTCCAGCGCCATATAGCGCAACGTGTCAAACATCGGCGCCAGGCGGATGTGGTTGGGACAGCGGGTTCCGCAGGTCTCGCAGCCCACACAGAGCCAGATGGCGGAACTGGAGAGGACCTTCTCCTTCCGTCCCAACTGCACCAGCCGGACCACCTGGGCCGGTTTGTAGTTCATCACGTAGGCGACGGGACATCCCGCCGAGCACTTCTGGCAGAAATAGCAGCGCAGAATCGGCTCCCCGCTCCGCTCCTGCACCGCCCGACTGAACAAAGGGTCTATCCCCGCAACCGCCATTTTCGCCTCCTGCTGATTCTCCGATGATTCTCCTGATTCAGAATTTCCCCCTCTGCTCCACCAGATTCAGCACCAGGATTGCCATATCCAGCGTCTCCCCGGTACTGGTGATGAAGTAATCCCGGAGCGTTGTAGCCTGCTGGAAGCCCAGGTCCAGGAACGCGCCGATGACCTGCGGCTGCGTGGTGACGATTTCGCCGTACAACTGGTAGAGCCCCAGGCGCCGGGCAATCTCTATCAGGCTCTGTACCATCAGCGTGCCGATGCCCTGCCGCCGGTACTCCCGGTCCAAGAAAATGCGCACCCAGGCCAGATGCCGGTGGTAGTGCTCTCCGAAATGCAGGGTAGCGTTGCCAATGAGTTTGTCGTTGACGAAGGCGACCAGCGGGAAGACACGCCGGTAGTCCAAGTTGTCCACCCAACTGGCGACGACGGCCGGGTCGGCGGCATCTATCCGGTACCACTCCAGGTCCTCCCGCGATGCCCGCGCAAAGAGGTCCACAAAGGCCTCCTTGTCCTCCTTCCGGAGCGGTCGCAGGAGAAGCCGCGCGCCGCCGGGCAGCACTTTCGTCTTGCGGTAATTGATGATTTGATCCCAGACTTCGTTAGTCATCCTGACCTCCTGAAAAGTCACGGGGCGCATATGGCACGTCGCATGTCACAGGTCGCAAAGGCGCAAGGCGCCAGCGTTCCAAAATCGGCCGCAGGCGTCCTTCCACATCCTCCAGCAATGCAACGGCCTGGAAGTCCATTTCCTCTACCAGTACCCGGATAAGTTCGTATCCGAGAAAGTACCCCGTCTCCCTCATCCCTTCTATCTCAAACCACGAGCCGAAGAAGGCGTTGACAGGGAGACCGGCATCCACTCTTCTCAAAAACTCGGCCGCAAGCCAGCCCTTGCGGGCCCGGCACCATTCCAGCCAGTTCTCATCGCTGCAGAACCACCCAGCCCTCTATCTGCTTCTCCAGGGACTGCCCCCGCACCTGCCCCCCCCACTCCAGAAACGCCGGGAAGGTATCCACCAACGCACCTTGCATCCTGCTTCCTGCTTCCTCTCACAC
>DAOTWL010000330.1:0-6518 GCA_034435875.1 Anaerolineae bacterium | reverse complement strand
ATCAACGAGAATGAACCGGGTGCATTCACCGTGGACGACGGCGATGCGGGTAGTTTCATCGAAAACCCTGACCGCTGCTGGACAGCAGACAACACGACAGGTTGGGCCGGCGACCACCGTTGGCGGAATGTGCCCGCTCAAAACCCGGGAAACTGCACGGCCACATGGAACTTTCCTGGCACCCAAGGCTACTACAATGTTTTCGTTCATATCCCTAACGACAATGTCGCACTGGGCGACAGGCGGGCCACCGTGGACGCCGCCCGCTACTCGATTCGTCACACCGTCTCCCCATCTCAGCCAGGGGAGAAGCAGACGCAGATTGTCGTTGTAGACCAATGGGTCTATCCGAACAACGCACATCCGTCCCGCTGGGTGTACCTTGGCACGTACTACTTTAACAACCAGCACAGCACAGATTATGTGCGGCTGGAATCGTCGCCGCTGGAGCCGGTCGCCGACACAATGATGGCCGCCGACGCGGTGCGATTTGCGCCGGTGAGGTATCGCGTCTACCTGCCGCTGGTGCTGAGATGCTACCCGCCGATTCCGCCGGCCACGCCGGTGCTAAACGCTATCAGCAACCCTACCCGCAGCCCCAACTACACCGTCAGTTGGCAGCCGGCCTCCGGTGCGGAGACGTACACCTTGCAGGAGGCCACCAACCCCTACTTCACCAGTGCAATAACTGTTTATACCGGTTCTGGAACGTCGTGGGCGGCGACAAACAAACCGGTGGGGTCATACTACTACCGCGTGCGGGCAACCAACTGTGCCGGCAATAGCGGTTGGAGCGACATGCGCTCTACCATCGTCTCCCCTTCGGGCTGGATAACCATTGCCAGCCAGAACTTTGAAGGGGCTTTTCCTGGCAACTGGACGGTCATGGATGGCAACGGAAGCGACTATGGAGAGTATTACTGGGGCAAGCGAAACTGTCGCCCTTATGCCGGTAGTTACAGCGGCTGGGCGGTAGGAGGGGGAACAAATGGCTCGTCTCTGAATTGTAGGAGCAACTACCCCAACGATGCAAAGAGTTGGATGATCTATGGCCCCTTCAGTTTAGTTGACGCTTCGGCTGCTGAAATGAGTTTCCAACTTTGGGCCGGAACAGAGTTGAAGTATGACGAGGTGTGCTGGTTAGCATCGGTTAACGGAAAAGATTTCTCAGGCTATTGCTTGACAGGAACAGCAAGTTGGCATAAGAGGGTCCTGAATCTTGCCAATGTTCCCAATCTTGGCAACCTTTTGGGCCGTTCGAGGGTGTGGGTTGCTTTCCTTTTTGGCAGTAACAGCTCTGTCACATATTCCGAAGGCGCATATGTGGACAACATCGTGTTGCGCCTGTGCTATCGTGAGTGTCCAAGCGGAAGCAGCGCATCCTTAGGGAGTGGACAGACTCGTGAGGTCTCAGTTACGCGGCAGCACAGCGAGACCTTGGGTGTGTCGCTTGGCGAGCCACAACCTTTCGTGTCCCCGTTATCCGTACCAGAGCCATTCCGCTCGCCACTGCCTGTGCCTAAGGGCCCGGAAGGGATGCCGGAGATGTTCCGCTCGCCGTTGCCCAGGTCGGAGCAGTGACAAGGCAGGTATCCAGATAGGAGGTAATCCGTTCTGGCCCTTTTGCTTAGGGATCACCCAGCCTGCGCTTGCGGTTGCGCTTTTCGGCGATGTGGTTGGGTCAGCGAATGACGGGCGGCGCGGCTTACTCAGGCCATTCTACTTGAGAGATCAATAGTGGAGACCGGGTACATTCCGAACCGCTTCGGGCGTTTTCTCCTGATGGCGCTGGAGCAATCGTTGGGCACTCCCGGCCTCCAGGCTGTGCTGGGCCGTGCCGGCCTCCGCCATCTGGCCCTCTACCCGCCCGACAATCTGGCGAGGGAGTTCCCAGTCGGCCTGATCCCCCGCCTGATGATCGCCCTGGAGGAGATGTACGGGGTGGGAAAGGGACGGGAACTGGCATTCCAGACCGGGCGCGCCTGTTTTCACCTGGGGATTTCCGACTTTGGCGTCCTGGCAGATGCGGCCGACATGCTCTTCCCCCTCCTTCCCTCCCTGACCCGGGCCCGGGTGGGGCTGGAGACGGTGGCAGAGGCGTTCAACCGTTTCACCGACGGGAGCATTCAGGTTCAGAAGCACGGAGACCGTTTCCTCTGGGTGGTAGAGCGCTGCGGAGTGTGCCAGGGACGGACGTCATCTTCTCCCTGTTGCCATCTGCTGGCCGGCTTGCTCTACGAGACCGTCCATTGGGCAACCGGCAGGGATTCCGTCAAAGTCACAGAGGTGGTCTGCGCGGCGGCGGGCGGGCCCCACTGCGCGCTGGAGATAGAACTGGGGGTAACGGAGCGCAGGCCGCCAGGCCTGTATCCGCAGGCTGACCCCCTGCGCCGCAGGTAGAAACTCCCAGAGAGTCAATCATTAGAAACCTCATGCGGAAAATCATCCTGAAAGACCGGAGATTCATCCATCCTTTCAATGAGCCGGCCCGCGAACTGCGGGTGCTGAACAAGCCCCTCTGGCTCCATCAGCGGGACCTCCTGGCATCGTACGTCACCCAGGAGCGGGAAGTGGATTCGTTCAGCGAAATCGGGCCGGAGCGGGTGGAGACGCTGGTCTATCGGGAGAACCTTTTCTTTGATAAGCCCTTCATTGATACTTTTATCCAGAAAGCCCGCAAACTGGGCAAGGCCTGCCAGGTGGCCTTCCCGCTGGATGATAAAGCCATCGTCGCCCATGCCCTTCCCCTCCAGCAGACGATCCGCCGGGAAGGTGACCTCTATGTAGCGGACATGTGGTACTTTCCCCACGGTATTGAGAAAACGGTCCGGCCGCTGGTCATACATACCGAGCCCCGTGAGATGGGATACTACCGGGTCCCCACCCATATGTCCAACGTCCTGGGAGACCTGGTCTATCAGGTGCCCACGCGGGCGTTCCTGGCGATTGAGTCGTGGGTCCACGTCCTTCTGGCGAACATCATCTTCGGTATCTTCGCCGAGGCGGCTCGCCTGGATAAGGCTATTGAGGAGAACGTCTGGCTGCAACTGAATCTCTTCTGGCGGGCTCTCCTGGAGCAGAAGCAGGTTCTTTCCTCTTCCGCCGTTGTCAAAATTGGCCGGAATTGTTCCATTGACCCCAGCGCGGTTATCCGGGGGCCGACGATCATCGGCGACAATGTGGACATCGGCCCGGGCGCAGTGGTGGATGTTTCGGTGATCGGCAATAACGTCACCATCTCCGATGGTTGCCATGTGATGCTCAGCGTGGTCAGCGACCGCTGCTTCCTGCCCTTCCGCGCCTCTCTCTTTGAGACCGTCCTCATGGAAGACACGATGGTCGCCCAGAACACCTGTCTGCAACTGGCATGCGTGGGGCGGAGCAGTTTCATCGGCGCCGGAACCACCTTTACCGACTTCAATCTGATTCCCAACCCGCTGCGGGCGATGCGCGGCGACCGTCTGGAGCCGACCGGGATGACCGTCCTGGGCGGATGCGTGGGACACCATTGCCGCATCGGCTCGGGTCTGGTCATCTATCCGGCCCGGACCATAGAGTCGGATAGCATTCTGCTGGCCTCGCCCCGGCGGCGGGTGGTGATGAAGAACGTCTCCTACGAGGAGAGCGACGTCCATCGCATCCCCGGAGCCACCCGGCTGCACCCGCGCCTCTATCCGCGCCTGGATGAAATCCGGGGGCCGAAAGCCGGCGAGCACGAATAACTCTGTCAGGAGCTGCGCACTTACCCTGTAGGACGGCCTTTCCAGGCCGTCCAGACGGGCGGAGAAGCGGTCCGGACGGGCTGAAAAGCCCGTCCTACGGGTGAACTGCGGAAGTCCTGTCTGTAATACGGAATACGCAACGGAATCACCATGGACTCGTTCGCCTTCATTCTGCATCCGTTGGACCCCAAGGCGGACGTGGCGCGGAAGTATCCGAACCTGGCCCGCCTGTTGCCAGTGAGGGCCATTCATTTCCTTTCGCTCTACTGGCCCCCGCTGGTGCTTTCCCACGTCCGGGGCATTCGCTCCGCCGCGACCGGCCGGGAGGTGGAGGGCTGGCTGCTGGCCTGTCCGCTGACCGCCCGCCGGATGCTGGAGGTGCCGCCCCGGGTCGCCTACCGGAAAATCATCCAGACCGGGCGTCTGGCGGAGCGGCTGGGGGCCGGTATCCTGGGCCTTGGCGCCTACACTTCCGTTGTGGGCGACGGCGGCCTGACCGTTGCCCGGGCGCTGCAGATTCCGGTGACCACCGGGGATAGTTACACCGCCGCCCTTTCGGTCCATCCGCTGCTGGAGGCGGCGGCCCAGGTGGGCGTTGAGCCGGGGCGCGCCGTTGCGGCTGTCGTCGGCGCGACGGGGGCTATCGGCGGAGCCTGTGCCCGGTTGCTGGCCCCCCAGGTGGGCCGTCTGATCCTGGTGGGCCGTCGGGCCGATGCCCTGGAGGCTATGCGGGCCCAACTGGCCGGGGAGGCCCGCGGGCCGGTGGAGGTCGCCACCGACATCGCCGCCATCCGTTCCGCCGACCTGGTGCTCAGTGCCACCAGCGCGGGGCGCCCCGTTATCTTCCCGGAGCACCTGAAGCCGGGGGCTGTCGTCTGCGACGTGGCCCGCCCCCGGGACGTCTCTATGAGCGTCCACCGGGAGCGGGAGGACGTGCTGGTGGTGGACGGTGGTCTGGCCCAGACCCCCGGCGGGGCCGGGCTGGGGTTTGATTACGGCCTGCCGTCCGGGCTGACCTTCGGCTGTATGGCCGAGACCATCACCCTGGCCCTGGAGGGCCGGTTTGAGGATTACACCGTGGGGAAGGAGTTGGATGTAGCGCGGGGGCGGGAAATTCAGGAAATGGCGGCCCGGCACGGATTCCGTCCGGCTCCGCTCCACTGCCTGGATCGCCCGCTCCCGCCTGAGCGGATTCGCGCGGTCGCGGCGCACCGACAATAGAAGCCTCACCCCTCCCCCGCCGCCTTCGGCGGCGGGGGAGGGGTGAGGACAGACTGTCCACCAGCGAATAGGGGAGGCGGACATGAGCAAACCGAGAATTCTGGTGGTGGAAGACGATTTTGACATCTCCAACATGCTCCGCATCTATTTTCAGAGCCAGGGCTACGAGGTCGCCGTGGCTCCCCGAGGCGGAGACGCGCTGGAGATGTGCCGCCAGCAGTTGCCGAACATCGTCGTTCTGGACATCATGCTACCGGACATAGATGGCTACGAGGTCTGTCGGCAATTGCGGAGCAACCTGCGGACCAGCCACATCCCCATCATCTTCCTGACCCAGAAGGACGAGCGGTCGGATAAAATCCAGGGGCTGGAACTGGGGGCCGACGACTACATCACCAAGCCGTTTGATGTGGAGGAACTCCGGCTGCGGGTGAAGAACGCCATCGCGCGCGCCACCTACGAGAGCCTGACCAATCCCACCACCGGCCTTCCCAGCGCCCGCCTCATTGAGGACCAGTTGCGCCGGCTGCTCCGCCGGGATAACTGGGGGATCCTCTACATCGGCATAGACCGCCTGGAACCCTTCAAGGAGGTCTACGGCTTCGTCGCGGCCGATGAGGTGCTTCGCTACACCGCGATAGTTCTCGGCGATGTTGCCGATACCGTTGGGACCCCAGAGGATTTCATCGGTCACATCGGCGGGGACGATTTTCTGGTGATCACCCGGAAGGAACTGATTCGCCCGATGGCACAGGATATGGCCCGGCGATTTTCTGAAGGTATTGTCACCCATTATGATTTCAAGACCCGCCAGCAGGGGTATCTGGTGATTCGGGATGACCAGGGGAACGAACAGCGGGTCGGGCTGATGGAACTGGCCATCGGAGCAATCTCCAGTGACGATGGTCCATTTACCGACATCCGGGAGATCACCGAGGCGGCGGCGGCGGCGCGCCGGGAGCGGCGATTGCGGTAGGAGGAGGCGATGGGGAAAATTGTCGTTGAGAGCAATGACGATGGCTATCTTGCCCGCTGCCCTGGAATTCAGGGGGCTTTCGCCGAAGGGGACACCATTGAAGAAGCGATCTTTAATTGCATAGACGTCATCAAAATGATCATCGCCTATCGCGCAGAGCGGGGAGAGAGTCTGGGCTTCAACGAAGTTGACCTTACTCCAGGGACCCGGATGACGGTCGCCATACCGGTGGGGATGGGGTGATGGGTTGCGTGGGATGGTGAAGTTTACCTCTTTCCGGGAATGGTTGAAAACCCTGCGCCGGGACGACGGCCACCGTCGGAGCAAGGAGTTGGCCCTCCGATCGGTCTCCGCGTCGTCCTTCGCGCCCACCCCTGAGGAACTGGCCACCCTGGAAGAGATCGCCCGTACCGTCGGCGCCAGTCTGGAACTGGGGGTGATCCTGCGGAACATCCTGACTTCCACCCGGCGGCTGATAGACTTTGATATGGCCGAGATCACCCTCTGGGACCCCGCCCGACGCTGTCTGGTCAGCCGGGCCTCTCTGGATGCGGAAGCGTACTATGCGGAAGTGGGTACGACCTATCGGCTGAATGAAG
>DAOTWL010000329.1:0-10566 GCA_034435875.1 Anaerolineae bacterium | reverse complement strand
GCGGGCGGCTCCGCCGCCCGCCGCAAACCCCTCCCGCTTCCCTGCCGCAGGCGATTGGAATAAAAAAACCGCCCGAACCGTTCGGTTCAGGCGGCGATGCCGAAGGTGGGAGTTGAACCCACACGGCCGTACGGCCACTGCGCCCTGAACGCAGCGCGTCTGCCAGTTCCGCCACTTCGGCGAATGCGTTTATATTCTACCGCAAATGCCGAATTTGTCAAGCGCCAAGCCGCCCATACCCTTCCCTGGCCTGTGCCGCGCGGTTCTGCTCGCCGCCGCGCTCACCCTGGCATCCTGCCGAATCCCGACGGAGGTCCCCATAAACCCACACCCAAGAGAAACCGCCCCACCGATGAGCCAAACTGCCCCCGCGCCGACCCTCGCCGTCATCCCCCAGCCGGCGTCGGTCACCCTCGCCGGGGAGACGTTCATCCTGACGGCGGAGACCCGGATATTCGTGGAACCGGACGGCCCGGAATCCCTGGCCATCGGGCAGTATCTGGCGGAGCGCCTCCGGCCCGCCACCGGCTATCCTCTGCCGGTAGAGGCCGCAACCGGCGCGCCGCCTCCCCACTCTATTTACCTGACCACCTCCGATAGCGACCCCGCCCTGGGCGAAGAGGGGTACGAATTGACGGTCACCCCGCAGACCGTCATCCTCTCCGCCCCCCGTCCGGCCGGGCTGTTCTGGGGCGTCCAGACCCTCCGCCAACTGCTCCCCCCGGCGGTGGAGTCCCCCACCCCGCAGGCCGTCCCCTGGACCCTCCCGGCGGGGAGGATCCGGGACTGGCCCCGTTTCCCCTGGCGGGGGATGATGCTGGACGTCTCCCGTCATTTCTTCGGCCCGGAGGAGGTCCGCCGCCTGATAGACCTGCTGGCCCTCTACAAAATCAACCGTCTCCACCTGCATCTCTCCAATGACCAGGGCTGGCGCATAGAGATTCGCTCCTGGCCCAACCTGGCCCTCTCCGGTGGGAGCACCCAAGTCGAGTGAACTTCTACCGCTCGCCGCAGGTGCCGTGGGAGTAACCGCCACCCGCGCTTGACATATCGGCCTGTTCCACTATACTATGAGTAGACCCTGCTCTCAACAGAAAGGAGAAAAAACCATGGCCTCAACCCCCATCTTTGATGCCGTACTGCGCTTCTTTAAGGAAGACAACTGGCACTTTGACCAGTTGCCGGGGAAGCCGATCCTCCGGATGGGTTTTCGGGGGGAGAACGGTACCTGGAACTGCTACGCGCAGGCCCGCGAACCGCAACATCAGTTCGTCTTCTACTCCATTCTGGACGTCAACGTCCCTCCCAACCGCCGTCAGGCGATGGCCGAATTCCTCACCCGCGCCAACTACGGTCTGGTCATCGGCAACTTTGAGATGGACTTCAACGACGGTGAAGTCCGCTACAAGACCAGCATAGACGTGGAGGGCGACCGCCTGACCTCGGCGCTGATCAAGCAGATGGTCTACATCAACGTGCTGATGATGGACCGCTACCTGCCGGGGATTATGAAGGTCGCCTTCGGCAACGCCGACCCCGCCCGGGCCATCGCCGAAATTGAGGGGTGATCCTGCCATCTGAATGATCACCAGCCTGAAGAACGACCGGGTCCGCCTGGTCCGGGCGCTCCAGGAGCGGCGGCGGGTCCGCCAGCGGGAGCGACGGTTCGTCGTGGAGGGAGTTCGCCTCTGCCAGGAGGCGGTGGATACCGGCGCGCGCCCTCATTTCGTCTTTTATACCGCCCGCATTCGGGAGGACGCCCGGGGGCAGGCTTTGCTGACTGCGTGGCAGGAGGCGGGCGTCCCCTGCGAAGAAGTGAGCGAGGAAGTGATGGCGGCCTGCTCCCATACGGAGACCCCGCAGGGGCTTCTGGCAGTTGTTCCCATTCCCGACCTGCCTCTATCCCCCCACCCCACGCTGACCCTGATTCTGGACCGGCTGCGCGATCCGGGCAACCTGGGCACGATTCTCCGCACGGCCCAGGCCGCCGGGGTGGATGGGGTCCTCCTGGCCCCCGGCACCGTGGATGCGACCAACCCCAAAGCAGTACGGGCCGGGATGGGCGCGCACTTTCGCCTGCCCATCGTCGCGATGGACTGGGACGAGATTGCCCGCGCGGTCGCCGGATGCCGGGTCTATCTGGCGGACGCCCGGGGCGCGGTGACCTACACCGACGCGGACTGGACGGGGCGGGTGGCGCTCATCGTGGGCGGAGAGGCCGCCGGGGCAGGGAGCTGGGCCCGCGCGCTGGCCGAGGCGACCGTCGCCATCCCCCTGGCGGGCGGGGTGGAGTCCCTCAACGCGGCCGTGGCGACGGCCGTCCTCCTCTTTGAGGCCGCGCGCCAGCGGCGACAAAGGCCTCACCTCTCCCCCGGCCCGGGAGGGGAGAATTGAGGAGGGGGTTTTGCGGCGGCCTTCGGCCGCCGCAAAACCCCTCCCCGAACCCCCTTCCCTCTCCTGACCGAAGGATCAGGAGAGGGGAGGGGGTGCCGCCGAAGGCGGCGGGGGAGGGGTGAGGAGTACGGAGCACGAAGTACGGATGAGCGACCTGCGCATCATCCCCCTGGGCGGACTGGGGGAAGTCGGCAAAAATATGATGGCCGTGGAGTACGGCGGGGACATCCTGGTCATAGACGCGGGCCTGATGTTCCCCGAGTCGGATATGTACGGGGTGGACTTCATCATCCCCGACTACGGCTACCTGCGGGATAAGAAAGACCGCGTCCGGGCTATCTTCGTCACCCACGGCCACG
This sequence comes from Anaerolineae bacterium, assembly GCA_034435875.1. GTDB lineage: Bacteria > Chloroflexota > Anaerolineae > B4-G1 > DUEL01 > SpSt-77. The sequence goes on along the minus strand of DAOTWL010000329.1, from coordinate 7,813 downwards.
AAGACCATATCGGGGCGCTGCCCTTCTTCCTGCGGGAATTCCCCGTCCCCGTCTACGCCACCCGGCTGACCTGCGGCCTCATTGAGGTCAAACTCCGCCAGGCCCATTTGCTCCAGGAGACGGCACTGCACACCTGCGCGCCGGGCGACGTCCTGCAAATCGGCCCGTTCCAGATAGAGCCGTTCCACGTCTGCCACTCCATCCCGGATACGGTGGGGCTGGGTATCACCACCCCGGCCGGCCTCATCGTCCACTCCGGCGACTTCAAGTTTGACCATACCCCCGTGGACGGCCAGCCGACGGACTTCGCCAAACTGGCCGAGTTCGCCGGGCGTGGCGTCCTGGTCCTGCTGGCCGATAGCACCAACGCCACCGAGCCCGGCACCACCCCCTCCGAGCAGGTCGTCACCCAGGCCCTGGACGATGTGATGCGGCAGGCGCCGGGACGGGTCATCATCGCCACCTTTGCCTCCCTGATTTCCCGCATCCAGCAGGCGATAAACGTGGCGGCCCGCTACGGGCGCCGGGTCGCCATCGCTGGCGCGACGATGGCAGAAAACGTCAAAATGGCCATGCGTCTGGGCTACCTGCGTATCCCGGAGGGGATGATGGTCAGCCTGGGGGAGATGGAATCGCTCCCCCCGTCCCGCTGCCTGATCCTGGCCACCGGCGCGCAGGGCGAACCGACGGCCGTCCTGAGCCGCCTGGCCCTGGGGCAACACCCCTCCCTGAGCGTCCGGCCCGGCGATACCGTCGTCCTCTCCTCCCACACCATCCCCGGCAACGAGGAGATGATCCACCGGGTCATCAACCGCCTGTTCCAGAAAGGGGCCGACGTCGTCTATCACCCCCTGGCCCCCGTCCACGTCTCCGGGCACGCCAGCCAGGAGGAACAGAAACTCCTGATGAACATCCTCCGCCCGCGCAACTTCGTCCCCATCCACGGCGAACTTCGCCACCTGAAACAGCACGCCAAACTGGCGACGGAACTGGGCATCCCCCGGGAGCGCATCGCCGTGGTGGAGAACGGATACGTACTCTATTTTGAGGACGACTGTATCCGGGTGGGCGAGCGGGTGCCCGGCGGCTACGTCTTCGTGGATGGCTCCTGGGTGGGGGACGCAGTGGGACCGGCGGTCATCCGGGACCGGGAGTCGCTGGCGATGGCGGGGGTGTGCGTCGTCGCCTTCCGCTACAGCCCCCGGCGCGGTGCGCTGCTGGACGCCCCCCGGCTGATCGGGCGGGGGTTCGCCGCCCGCGACGCGGCCGAGGAGGTGATGGCGGAGGCTGCGGAGGTCATCCGCCGCACCGTCCAGGGCACCCGTCCAGGCACTCCCCCTGCCACAGTGGAGCGGCAGGTCCAGGCCGCCCTCTCCGAATTCTTCTACCAGCGGACCAAAAACCGGCCCGAAGTAATTGTGATGGCCGTGGAGGAATAAGGCGTACTGCGTATTGCGCGTTCCGTTTTTGTGCGCCCTGCGACATGCACCGTGCGACCCGCGACTTGAAAATGGACGAAGAACACTCTACCCAGGGAGAAGACCCGCAAAAACGCATTCGGATCGCCTACAAAGAGTTCCCCCAGAACAGGAACAGTGCGCAAGCGCCCGCCTTCCAGGCGCAAAAACGCATTCTGATCGCCTACAAAGAGTTCCCCGCCCCATCGGTTGGACATGCCGGTGGACAGGGGGTCTTCCGCCTCATCCAGGCCCTCCATCGGCGAGGCCATTCCGTCATTCTGGTCGCCCGTCTGCGGCGGGAGGAGGCCCCTCTGGTGGAGGAGACCCGCCCCTTCTGTGCGCGCATCGTCACCGTTCCCCACCACCAGGCCCTCAGCGGGCCGCTCCCTCTCCGGATCGCGCGCAGTTACCTGGCCCTGCGGCAGGCCGTGGCGCGCACCCTCCGGGAGACCCGACCGGACCTGATGCTGGTGGAGTTCACCCAGACGGCCCTGGTCCTGCTGGGCGTGCGCCGTCCCTTTACCGCGCTCCGTCCCCACGACGTGAACTGGTTCCTCCTGGAGCAGCGGGCGCGGTATCAGCGAGAGCTGCGGCGGCTGGGGACACTGGCCCTGGCCTGGCTCTTTGGGCGACTGGAGCCCTGGCTCCTGCGGCGCTACGACCAGCTTCTGGCCATCTCGGAGGGCGACCGGCGGTTGCTCACCCTGCGCTGTCGTCCCACCCCCACCCTGTTGCTCCCCCTGGCGCCGGCCCTTTCCGCCGAGGCTCCGCCCCACCCGGCCGTCCCGTCTGGCGCAAACGTCCTCTTCGTTGGGGCCATGTACCGGGGGCCGAACATAGAGGCGGTGGACTGGTTCCTGAGCCAGGTCTGGCCGAAGGTGACAGCGGAAGTTCCAGAGGCCCGGTTCTACGCAGTGGGGTACGCACCGCCGCCGCAGATACTGGCTCGCGCCGACGGCCAGCGGGTCTTCGTCACCGGCTACGCGGACGACCTGACCCCCTGGTATCAGGCCGCGACGGTCTTCGTTTCGCCGGTGCGGGTGGCAGGGGGACTGTTGCAGAAGGTGCTGGACGCGCTGGCTATGGGGGTGCCGGTGGTGGCGACGTCGGTGAGCAATCACGGCATCGGGGCCAGTCCCGGCCGTCACCTGCTCATCGCCGACGAGCCCGAGGAATTCGCCGCCGCCGTGGTGCAACTGCTGCGGGACCCGGCGCGGCGGGCGCAACTGGGGCAGGCCGGACAGGAGTTCGTGCGGGCCCGCTACAACCTGGATGAGGCGCTGGACCGCTGGGAAGCGACCTGGTCCGGCACCCGGAGGACCAGCGAAAGGCCGCTGGGCCTGCAGGCGCCCGAGATGGCGTGAGAATTTCGTTCGTAGTCAGGCACGAAACGAAGTGGAGTGCCGTTGTGACCGTTCGTAGTCAGGCACGAAACGGAGTGGAGTGCCGTTGTGCCGTTGACGCCACTCCGCTGCGCTCCGTGGCTGACTACGAACAGACCTCGTCATAAACCGCCTCCACCCGGGCGATCATTCGTTCCTGGGTGAATTCCGCCTCCACGCGCGCCCGTCCCGCCCGGCCCATCTCCGCCCGAAGGTCGGGGAGAGCCAGCAACTGGCGAATTGCCTCCGCCAGCGCCTGCGGGTCGCGGGGCGGCACGACCCGGCCCGTCACGCCGTCCTGCACCACCCATGAGGTGCCCGTCCCCACCTCCGTCGTGACGCACGGCAGGCCCGAGGCCATCGCCTCCAGCAGGACCGTGCCGAAGGCCTCGGCGCGGGCATTGGCAGGCAGAACAAAGATATGGGCCCGATGGTAATAGCCGGGCAGGTCGTCATCGGGGACCTCGCCCCGGAAGCGGACCCGGTCAGATAAGCCCAGGCGGGCCGCCAGCGCGGCCCACCGGTCCCCCATGGGCCCCTCCCCCACAATCTCCAGATAGACCCCGGGCAATTCGGTCAACGCCTCCAGAAGGATGTCCACGCCCTTGTAGTACCGCAGTTTCCCCACGAAGAGCAACGTCGGCGGGCCGTCGTAGGGGGCCGGAGGGGGGACGAACCGGCGATGGTCCACGCCCAGCGGGACAACGGTGCACTTTTCCCGCACCGGCCAAAGCCATGGGGAAGTCTCTATGTAGCGAGGACTGGTGGCGATAATGCGGTCGGCGTGAGCCAGGACCCGCCGGAGGAATGGCCCGTAGAGGCGCAGCCACCCCCGCTGGCGGACCACGTCGGAGTGATGGGTGATGACGGTGGCCCGGGCCCGGCCCAGCCGGTCGTTCGCCAGTTCCCCCAGCGGGTAGGGGGAATGGACGTGAACGACGTCGGGACGCAGGCGGGCCAGCCAGAGGGGCTGGCTCAGGCTCAGCGGCATGGACGCGACGGTCGTCAGCCGTCCGGCGCGAATGACGGTCACCCCGTTCTCCGGCCGGACCGTGGTGCGCGGGCCCGGGTCGCAGACCAGGATGGTCACCCGATGTCCCGCCCGCACCTGGGCCTCTGCCAGGACCTGGATATGGTTCTCAATCCCGCCCAGGATGGGGGGGTAGTCTTTGTAGAGGTGAAGGATGTGCATGCAGATTGCAGATTGCAGATTGCAGATTGGGGGTTAGCAGGCCAGGTACCAGCGGAGGAGGGCCAGGGCGGCGGAGGCAGAGGCCGCCTTGTTGACCGACCGGTCTCCTGTCCAGCGGTGCTCCTCCACCCATTCGCCGTCGGGGGCGGCCAGTGCGATATAGGTCAGCCCGACCGGCTTGCCGGGGGTTCCGCCGCCCGGCCCGGCGATGCCGGTCACCGAAAGGGCCAGGTCGGCGCCCAGGAGGCGACGGGCCCCCCGGGCCATGGCCAGCGCCGTCTCCTGGCTGACCGCGCCCCGGGTCTCCAGGACGTCCCGGGGAACCCCCAGCAACTGCTCCTTCACGGCGTTGGCGTAGGCGGTCACGGAACCCAGGTAATAGTCCGAACTGCCGGGCACGTCGGTGATGCGATGGCTGAGAAGGCCACCGGTACATGATTCGGCCGCGGCCAGGGTCAGGCCCCGCTCCCGCAGGAAGTGCCCGACCACTACCTCCGGCGGCGGGTCCTCCCAGCAGGCCAGGGGCGCCCTCAGAAGTCCCTCCAGGGCCTGCCAGGCCGCTTCCCGCTCCTCCGGCGTCAGCGGCAGGCGGGCAAATTCATCCTCATCCAGCAATCGCGTCCGGCCATCCGGGTCCACCCACAGGTCCAGCGCCAGGTCCTCCGCGCCAATCTCGCCGGGGCGAATCCGGGCCGGGCGGGTGATGTTGCAGTAGCGGCCCTTCAGCCGTCCATCCGGCGCGCGGATTTCAAAGACGTTGTACCAGCGGTCGGCGTAGAAGGTCTCCAGCCAGAGGTCCCCCGGCTCCAGGCGGACGTATTCCAGGGCCATCGGCGGTCGGTCCCAGAGGGCGCGCATCAGGAGGGCATCGGGGGTCTGGAAGAGGAGCCGGGCAGGGTACGAGATGACCTCCTGCCCCCGATGGTCCAGTTTTCGGACAATCCACCGGTCGCTTGGGTCGGTCGCCATTTCCCAGCCCTATTCTATCGCGGGCCTGGTCACTGTCAAATTTCCTTGCGCGGTAGGTCTGCAGGAAATCATGGTGGCGCTCTCACGGGTTTAAGAACCCCCAGATGTAGGACAGCCTTTCCAGGCTGTCCCCCAATATGGCAGGCTGAAAGCCCGCCCTACGTCTTTCCACGATTCAACGCAGTGCTACCCCTTGCGCGTGAAACCTTAAAATTTTCGCCCACCTATTGACAACGGACCCGTTCTGGTGTATAATGACTACCGGTCAGTATATGACCAATGGTTAGTTGGGGGGATTGCCGCGTTGACCACCCGGGCCCGGCGTGAGCGAGAGAAAGAGGAACGCCGACAGTCCATCCTCCAGGCCGCGCGCGAGGTCTTTCTGGAAAAGGGCTTCTCCCGCGCCACGATGGACGATGTCGCCGAGCGCGCCGAGCTCAGCAAAGGCACCCTGTACCTCTATTTTGAGAGCAAGGAGACCCTCCTTGCTCATCTGCTTTTAGAAGGACTGGACGCCCTTTACTCCTACCTGGAAGAAGCCTTCGCCCCCGACCGTCCTCTGACTGCCGATGAACGCCTCCGTCGGCTGGGATGGGCCTACCTCCGGTTCTTCCAGGAAGAACCCCACTATTTTCGCTTCCTCATGGCCGTCAACGGCGAACGGTTCCGCGAGACGGTCACCCCCGAGATGTACCAGGAAGTTCTGGAAGCCAGCATGGAAGGGCTGAACCTGGTGGCCGAGGCGATAGAGCAGGGCATCCAGGAAGGACTGTTCACCTGCTGCGACGCCCGCCAGGCAGCGGCGACCCTCTGGGCCACCTTTAACGGCGTACTGGAACTGATGAGCCATCCCCTGCGGCGGGATATGGTGGGCGTCAGCACCGATACGTTTTACCGGATCGCGCTGGAGACGGTGGTCCGGGGTCTGCGCGCGCCGAACGCGGGATGAATCTGGCGAGTATTCCACCGATCGTTCTCACACCAAGACACCAAGACACAAAGAGGCAAAAAAGAATTTTGTGATCTTTGGTAACTACCTACCCCGATGGCTGGGTTGCCCGCTTTCGCTTTTTCGGCGCGCTGGCCTCACCCCTCCCCCCCCTCCCCCAAGCGCAGCGATGGGGGAAGGGGGATAAAGGGGGGTGGGGGCAAAGGTTCGCACCATTGGGCTTTTAGCCCCTGGCGTAGGTAGTTACGATCTTTGTGCCTTCGCGGGAGATTCCTTTCCAAAAACATTTCATTTGCGGAGGTGTGCCGTGAAAGATGTGGTCATTGTCAGCCCGGTGCGCACGCCGGTGGGTGCCCACGGCGGCGCGCTCCGCAGCCTGCGGGCCCAGGACCTGGCCTGTATCGTCTTCAAGGCCGTGCTGGAGCGGACCGGGATAGACCCGGGCATCCTGGATGAGGTCATCCTCGCCAACATCGGCCAGCCCTCGGATGCGGCGAATATCGGTCGGGTGGCCGCGCTGATGGCCGGAGTCCCCATCCACGTCCCCGCCTTCACCGTCCAGCGCAACTGCGCCTCCGGCATGCAGGCCATCACCTCGGCCTACCAGGCCATCCAGACCGGCGACGGCGAAATCTACCTGGTCGGCGGGACCGAGAGCATGAGCAACATCCCCTACATCCTCAAAGGCGCCCGCTGGGGCTATAAACTCCGCCACGCCGAACTGACCGACGCCCTCTGGGAGGGCCTCACCGACCCCATCTGCGGGCAGATTATGGGCCGGACCGCCGAAAATCTGGCCGAAAAGTACAACATCTCCCGCCAGGAGCAGGACGAATACGCGGTCCAGTCCCACAAGAAGGCCTTCATGGCCCAGCGGATGGGCAAGTTCAACGACGAAATTGTCCCCGTGGAGGTCGTCAAGAAGGTCGCCGGGCAGGAAGTGGCGAAGGAGGTCATCACCCAGGACGAGACCATCAACCCCGGCCTCACGGTCCAGAAGGCGGCCCTCTATCCGGCGGTCTTCAAGGAAGGCGGCACGGTCACGCCGGCCAACTCCTGCCCCATCTCCGACGGCGCGGCGGCGATGATCGTCTGTACGGCGGAGCAGGCGGCCCAACGGGGCCTCAAGCCCACCGCGCGCATTGTCGCCTACGCGTATGCCGGTGTGGACCCGGCCTATATGGGCATCGGCCCCGCCTATGCGATGCCCAAAGCCCTGAAGAAGGCCGGCCTCAAACTGGAGGACATTGACGTCATTGAACTGAACGAGGCCTTCGCCGCGCAGGTGCTGGCCGTTGCCAAAGAAATGCAGGCCCAGGGCTACGAGTGGGACTGGAACAAGGTCAACCCCAACGGCGGCGCCATCGCCCTGGGACATCCCGTGGGCTGCACGGCCGCCAAACTGGTCGCCACGCTCACCAACGAACTGCAGCGCCGGAAGGCCCGCTACGGCATTGACACCATGTGCGTCGGCGGCGGCCAGGGCGGATGCCTGATCGTGGAGCGGATTCCGATGGATTAACCAGACCACGGACCGCAGACCACGGACCACAGACCACGGACCACAGACCACGGACCACAGACCACCGGCCCTGTTGTCAGTGGTCAGTGGTCAGTCGTCAGTGGTCAGTCGTCAGTGGTCAGTCGTCAGCGGTCAGTCGTCAGTGGTCAGTCGTCAGTGGTCAGTCGTCAGCGGTCAGTCGTCAGCGGTCAGTCGTCAGCGGTCAGTCGTCAGCGGTCAGTCGTCAGTGGTCAGTCGTCAGCGGTCGGTCGTCAGCGGTCAGTCGTCAGTGGTCAGTCGTCAGCGGTCAGTCGTCAGCGGTCAGTCGTCAGTGGTCAGTCGTCAGCGGTCAGTCGTCAG
>DAOTWL010000328.1:0-3729 GCA_034435875.1 Anaerolineae bacterium | reverse complement strand
CGGGCGGCGGCCATCGGCCGCCGCCCGCCCCGGTGTTGTAGGACGGCCTTTCAGCCCGGTCTGGACGGCCTGGAAAGGCCGTCCGGCGTTTATTCCAGCACGCACACCGAGGCCGGCGCCTTGAGGTAGAGGGCGATGCTCTCGGAGACGGTGAACTCCAGCCCTTCCTCGTCCGGCCCGATGAAGCCGACGTACATGTCCTGACCGAGGATGATAGAGGCGAACTGCCGGCCCACAGCCAGCAGGACTCCGCCGTCCCGCAGGGCCGGAACCTTCACCAGTCCGCCCGTAATCATGGTCCGGACATGCTCCATTTCGGTGGTGGGGCCCTGGGGGTAACGGCGGAAGAGGAGGTTGTAACGGGCAGGAGCCAGGCCCAGGGCGTAGGGGCCGTGGAAGCCCGCTTCGTCCAGCGCGGTGACGGCTTTGATGAGGTCGTCCATCGCCGTGCCGACTTCGCTCCAGTCGGAGAGTTTCATCTTCTGGACGCCGGGGGCGTTCAGCAGGCCGGGTACGCCCGCCGCGCCGTGGAAGAGCAATTCGTCTTCCCGGCGGGCCAGCGCGATGGCCGCCTGGACCACCGGCTGAAGATTGAGGGCCATGCCGTCCCGCTCGTAGGCGGCGATATCGCGCAGGGGCATCTCAAACTCCTCCACCAGGAAGACCAGGGGGAGGGTCTTGCTCACAAACATCCCCGAGGCGGCCTCTTCCTCCGGCAGGGGGACCGCCTTGAGGCCCAGACCGTAGGGGCCCTCCAGGGGGAGGAGCCGCCGTCCGGCCAGTTGGCTCTTAGCCGCCTCTATCATCGCGGCCTCCAGCGCCGCCCAGACGTTATCTCCAAAAGGAGCTCCTTCTCGTCCCAGGTATTTGTTTGCCATCGGGGCCTCCTTTTACTCCTCGCGCAGGGAGCCGATCGTCGGCTTTTCGCCTTCGCCCTTCGCCGGACCGGAACCGGCCAGTTCGGCCGCCATCGCGTCCACTTCCGCCTTCCCCTCCGCCAGCCACTTCGCCTCGTCGCCGGTGAGAATCTCCAGCAAGCGCTCAAACTCTCCGGCGTGGACCCGCTCCTCGTTGGCGATGTCTATGAGCACTTTCTTCGCCAGGGGGTGGTCGGTGGCATCGGCGTGGGCCAGGTAGAGGTGGACGGCTTCGTGCTCGGCGGCCAGGTTCAGGCGGATAGCCCGGATCAGCTCTTCCAGAGTGAGTTTTCGGTCGGGGACTTTTCCGCTAAATGGGTTCACGAATTCCGGCATGGGTCACCTCCTAGAAGATGTACGGTTGGCCTAATTGTACTTGGGTCAACAGAAATGTCAATCGGAACGATGAAGGGCCAGCAACTGCTCAAACAGCGCCTCGTATGCGGCCGCCGTCTGCTCGGTGCTCCAGCGCCGGGCAATCTCCTCCCGGGGGCGGACGTACCGCTCCCGTCGGCCCACGACCCGCAGGATGGCCTCCGCCAGGGCGCGGGAATCCCCCACCGGCACGATTTCCCCCATCCCGGTCTGGAGGACCGGCTGGCGGACGCCGGGCAGGTCGCTGGCGATGGACGGCGTGCCGCAGAGCATCGCCTCCACCTGGACCAGGCCGAAGGATTCGGTGGAGTTCAGGCTGGGGACGACAATCACGTCCAGGTTGGGGTAAAAGGCGGCCATCTCCTGGGGAGAGAGGACACCCAGAAACGTCCAGTGGTCCTGGTGCCGCGCCAGGAGCGGAGCCAGACGGCGGGCGTATGCCTCCTCGCCCAGGACGTTCCGGTACTGTCCGGCGAAGAGGACGCGCGCGGTCGGATAGACCTCCAGGACGCGCGGGAGGGCCTCCAGCAGGACCTCCACGCCCTTTTCGGCCGCCAGCCGCGCGGCCATCCCGATGACCGGCCCCTGCCCATCCAGCCCGACCCGTCGGGCAAACCCAACCACTTCTTCCGGAGTGGCGGGGGGCAGTTCCACCGGCGGCGGGATGACCACCGTCTTGTGGGCGAAGCGGGAAAGGAAGGGAGAATGGACGGCGAAATCGTCCGTATAGGCCACCACCCGGTCCGCCAGCAGGCCCGCCAGGTAGTTCATCACGTCCACCACCCGATTGACCAAACCGTTAAAGGGACCGGCGGGAAGTTTCAGGTCGCAGTGGTAGGTGAGGGTGGACGGTTTCCCCATCAGACGGGCACGCGCCGCCACCCCGGCCGCGTCAAACTGGGGCAGGTGAAGGCTCACCACGTCGTGGCTCCGCACCAGCCGCGTGGCGATGAGTCCGAAGGTGGGCATGATGACCCCCTTGCTGACGCGAAAGGCCACCGGCACACGGACGATGCGCACCCCCTCCTGCTCCTCCGTCAGCGGCAAGGAGCGGTCGTAGCGGGAGGTCATCACCGTGACGGCGTGGCCTCGCCGGGCCAGCCCCCTGGCCAGACGCTCCGCGTAGATGGTCAGCCCGCTGGTGTGGGGACGATAGTAGGTCAGGACGATGAGGATGCGAATGGCAGACCTCCGACAGAATGACGAATGAAGGAATGAGTGAATGACGGAATGATGGGAATGGCAACCCCCGATTCAGGATTTTTCTGGGGTGGAAACCCCGAACATTTGCCGATATGCTTGTGCCTTTTCCCCGTAGTAGGCTGCGTCGCGGCGCAGGCGCTGAATCTCCTCCTCCCGCAGTTCCCGCACCACCTTCGCCGGGACGCCCAGGGCCAGGGTACGGGGCGGGATGACGGCGCCTTCCGGCACCACCGCGCCGGCCCCGACGATCGCCTCCGCTCCGATGACGGCCCCGTTGAGGACAATCGCGCCGATGCCGATGAGGGCGCCGTCCTCCACCACGGCCCCGTGCAGGACAGCCCGGTGGCCCACCGTCACCCCGGCCCCGACCCGGCAGGGCCGGTCCACGTCGGTATGGATGACGGTCAGGTCCTGGATGTTGGAGCAGGGGCCGATGTGGATGGGGGCCTCCTCGGCCCGCAGGACGCAGCCGAACCAGATGCTGGCCTCCTCTTCTACCGTGACGTCGCCGATGACGGTGGCATTCGGGGCGACGAAGGCGGTGGGGTGAATGTTGGGACGTTTCGCTATGCTCATCTCTCTGCCGTCTGAAGAGGTTTCACCCCACCTTTGCGTCCCAGCCCGTATCCGACCCGGAAGACATCCGGAATGTTCACCCTTCCGTCCTCCATCCGGGAGAAAATTCCCAACTCTTCCAGGTCTCTTCGGAGTCCTGCGAATCCTTCATCCAGGTGGACAGGCGAAAGTTTGGCTTCCGCCGGGGGCTTCTGCTGAAGTTTCTCCAGCACTCTCTCCTGCTCCCAGCGGTCTTTAATGGTTTCAAACTCGCAGGGCACAAGTAGGCCGCCAAGGGGGCGCATCAGGGTGTCTATCCAAGGATAATCCTCCGCCAATTCCTGTACCCGAATTTGGGAAGCCTCCTGAACGCCTCGCTTGATGCTCTCGTAATGTAAAGCATACTGGTGCTCTGGGTAGCGATCTCGGGTGTCCTCTGCTGCCTTTCGCAGGGCGGCCAGGAACGAACGGGGGCTGGTCTGGCCGTGGGCATCGGCCAGATGGCCCGGCAGCCAGGAGTATGGGAAGCCTCGTTTTCTATCCCGGCCCATCCATTCCCCCGCGATGAGGTGGAAGAGTTCCCGGTGTTTCTCTTCGTCCATTCGGAATGGGCGGGGCCATTGCCAGATCACTCCGCCGTTATATGGGATTTGCTCCCATTGGATTCTCACTTCCCGCT
>DAOTWL010000327.1:0-15010 GCA_034435875.1 Anaerolineae bacterium | reverse complement strand
AGTGGTGACAGTGGTGACAAAAAGTGGTGACAGTGGTGACAAACCGGTAGCAGAGGCCCCTATGCCCGATCCCTTCAGCCCCACAGAGTGGATTACCACCAAAGAGGCCACAAAGTTGACGGGATACACGGCGGCCTACTTCCGACAACTGATTTTACGGGGTGTACTACAGGCCCAAAAGCGGGGGCGGGATTGTTTTTTTGCGCAAAGAAGAAGTTATCGCTTACGCTGAAGAAATGCGGCGGTTAGGCCCCGCAAAATTTGACCCCTGGCACATAGGAGCCCGCCAGCGGGAAAAACCCCAGAACCCCCAGGCTAAAGACTGGGGAGACTCAGACGGAGGCTGGATGCAAAATGAATGAGACCTTCCTGCAGTTTGCCGCGACTGTAATTCTGCCGATGTGGCTGGTAACAATGGGGCTGGCGCTGTTCTTCTTCGTGATGGCCGTGATATACTGGGACCGCGCCGCCCTGGTCTGTGCCGGGAACACGGCGCTGTGGGGTATGTCGCTGATCCCCGGGATTGGCTTGCTGGTGGGGATCGTCTACAAACTTGCCAGCGGCGATAACAGTCTTATTATAGTCTCCGGTATGATAACGCTGGTAGTGCTGCCGCTGGCATTGTTGGGAGGGCCATATCCACCACCCCCTCCTGAGACACCGCCCATCCCGGGTGAAGATTCAGCGCTGGTGGTGCTGTTGCTGGTGTTGCGGGGATGTTAGTCTGGTAACGAGAACGCCCAATTGCCGGAAACTGACCGCTGAAAGCCCCGGCTTTTCAGCCTGGGGATGAGAGTGGCCCTAATTGTGCTTTTGGGCTCCTCGAAGGAACACGGGGCAGAGACCGCGCCCCGGAAGCCGCTCGCCCCGCGATAGGATCGCCACCGCCTGGTAAACCGCTGCGAATCTGCCGCTGGCACACAGGGTGTGACAAGTGGCAGCCGGACGGCGGCACAAGCCGCCTAAAGGATTCCCCGGGTTTTAGCCCCGGGGAAAAATCAAAAGAGTCGGGTCGTAGGGATGTGCCAGAAGATGAATCTAAAGAATGGATCCATCAGCAAAAGATCGGGAGAATCGGCCCCACGACTTCTTTGCCCGACTTGCCGGGAAAGGGAAAAAAGATGTTTTTGTTCCCAATAAATGATTAAAAGGGCAGTTGACCAAGAAAAACAGCCGCCTCAGGTCCGGCCCTTCAGGGATGGGGACAAGGCGGCTGTTTTTTTGGGGGGGGTCCTCAATGTCCCATTAACTTCCTGTTCCCTGGAATTCCCGGCGCAAGTTTTGATTCGCCCCCTTTTCCTTTGCTTTAAATTTAAAAAGGGCCGACTACCAGGCCAATAACTGCCATCAGAGTCGGCTCGCAATTTTGGGGCCTTCAGGCCTACTAATGCCAATTCCTCTTTCCCCTCGGATGTAAAAGACCCACGTTCCCTCACCGGCGATGGCCTTCCCGGTTGATGACATCAGCGGTTACCAGAGCGCCGACATATTCGGCCAGCATTTCTAAGGGGCTCATCGCAACCTCCTCCTCGGGATTCAGCAAGCCGAGAGTTTCTTCCACAGGGTGGGGTCGTCCTTTGCAAAGCGCTGAGCAGCACCTGCCGTACGGCCGGGTCCATTCCGTATCTGGAGGGTGTCCATTTCTCCCAGCGCACCAGATGGGTCCGGACCATATCCGTCAGGATCCTCCGACAGAGCTGAGTGTCCCAGTAGGAAGGGTCTCTGCTGAAATAGACCGCCAGCAGGCGGGGCATACGCTCTATTTCTATCGTATCCGGCACACACAGGACTCGGAAATATTGCTGGAGATCCTTTGGAACTCCCTCCAGCAATGCCTGCGCGCACTCTTCCAGTGCCCGGCCGGGGTCAGTGGCCCATTGCTGCGCCAGGATAGCGTTGCTGATGGGGTAGCCACCGCCCGCTTCCAGGATCGCGGGCGCGAGGGCGGGATTGCATCCCAGCCTGCGGAGTTGCTCCCCCGTCTGTGTCTGGTCAAACGGGGGAAGGTCCCGGCTCTCCACCCGCAGTTTGAATTCCACATCTCCTAATCGTCCCCCCGGGGCCGGAATCCGGCTGCCCAGAATCAAAAGGACGTTCGGGTGTCGAAAGAGGGGGGAGATGTAATACAGTTCAATCTCTTTGAGTATGTCCAGGGGCACCTTATCCAGTTCATCTACAATTATCACCACCGGATGCCCAACCTCGTGGCAACAGTTAGTCAGCCAGAGGCTGATCTCATACAGCGGTACTTCTGCGGGTAAGAGAACACCAAGGGTTGAGCAGGCGGATTTCAGAACGCTTTTGGCCGGATGAGGGTCCCGAGGATCCAGAGGGGAGAAGAGGAGAGTAATCTGATTTCCGAAGCGCTCGGCGAGCCGATCGCGCAGATAGTTCAGCAGCCAGGTCTTTCCAGACCCTCGCGGGCCGTGAAAGGCGGTATGAGGGAGAGAAACAGGGAGCCTTTCCAGCAAACAGGCGATTTTCTTCTCAACCCGTTGAACTTCCGGCTCGCGGTTTACGAAAAGCGAAGGGTCATAGAGCATCACCTTATTGCTCATCGCACCGCTCCGTTGAGCGGCAAGAGGATGCCCGGCCTGGCGCCAGGAGAGTGGGGGTTCTAAGAAACGGTAGGGCTGATATGCCAGTTGAAAGAGAACTAAAAAATGGGCATCACGACCAGCGTGGCCTCGCCATTGGGCCAGTCAAATGCAATTGGCCCCATTCCGTTTGATGGGGAATGCCCTGAGACCCAACGGTATGTGCCCAGCATTGTAACTCGTCCGGCAAGATTCACGTTTGCTAACAAGCGGGGATTTACGGTGACGAATCCTTCTACCCCATTCGCTTCCCCGATGACAACCTCGCTTATCAGGTCATAATTGGGATTAATCACCTTGGCAACAATGTTGTCTTTTGTCACCTCGATCCCCAAGTGCGCCTCTGTTCGGTTTTTCCAAGTCTGTATGGATTGCCTTGCGACTGCGCAGACTTTCTCCCAGTCCAGTGTGCCAATTCGTGTCTTGTGCGAGTCCTCAATGATGAACTCGTATTCGGGATAATTTACCCCCGAGGAAAGCGCGAATGACAGACGAACTGTAGGCCACCGGATTGTTAGTGTTCTATCGTTGGCTTCTATACTATTGGGTGGACACTTTTGTGCGTTGATGATGGGCTTAGAAAACCTGACAGACTCCCCAGGGATTAGAAAATCCCCCCCATTTTCGGTTTTGGCCGGAAGCTGGGCAGAGAAAAACTGCTTATTATTTGATCCAACAAGTGTTACGTTCCCATCTCTTATTTGGCAAAGAACATTCTTCAGAAACACAAAGCTGTCGCGGCTGTCTATATAAGCAATGCTGCCCGCTATCCGCAAGACGGTCGCAAAGTGAGCTGGTATTCCCCGGGCCACGCCTCGGAGAGAGTCTCTTGTGTCAAGAAAACTCTCAGGGGGCAAATTACAACCAACCACATACCGCGTACCATCATCCCCAACGGCCAACGCGGATTTCTCATAAACAAAAATGTCCGATATGCCTCTTTTGGGCAGTTTCCCCCAGCAGGACAGCAGGACAACCCGGGGGATTTTGGTCGTGGGATTATCTGGCTGGACACTTGTACCTACCCCAAGCAACTGCTCCATATTGCCTCCTTTCCTCTATTGTCCCTTATTGAATAGATTGCCGGGGAAGCAGGCCGCGTCAGCCATTACGACGAGGCGTTCCCTTCTCTTTGCCCTTTCCCCGATTTCTTTCCCAATTGCCGCACATACTAAATCAATTGTTTTGCGATCAGCGGCGCCAGTTCTAAACCCGAACGGGGCCCCCACCGCAATGATCTCGTTATCAGCGGGGGAAAAGGGGTGGTAAAATGTCAGATAACCGGGTATAGTGATACCGGCAAATGCTTGGTCGTATTTGTAGTTCAGACCATACAACACCACTATCGCTGGCTGACGGATGGCCCTGAGTTGCTTGTGGATATATTCCTGGACCCAATATGCCCACGTGCCGCGAAACAGTACCAGCGGGCGTTTTCGCCACTGAGCATTGATGGCGGTGCCAGAGTATATCAGGGGGTACTGCTTAATAAATACAAACAGGTAATCGTACTCTTCGTCCGTTAACCTGGCGATTCTCTTGTAGTCTTCCCGGGTGGGTGGAACAGTATATGACAGTTTGCCCTGATGAAGCGCCGCTTCGACCACATTACGAGCGATTTTATAGACAATCTCGGTTGCTCTTCGGTCCGCATAATACGCCGTGGGAAGAGCTCCGTATTCAAATCCCCAGGGCTGGAGTTTGTACTGTCCCAGTTGGCCGATGTGTTCTCCTGCAGTGCCCGCAAGGGGTAGGAAACAAGTCCCCAGGAAATCATCCAGGATGGCTGTAAGAGAGGCAACGATTCCTCTCATCCGGGCCTCAAAGGGGATTCTAAAATGAAGAGGACCGCTTATGGGGAACCGGTCTCCCTTCACACTGAGGGGGATGTCTATTTGTTCCATCAGACGGGCAACATTGCGCGCAAGGTACCGGGGATGGGATGAGGGCTCAGGACACAGTTCTACACATCCTCTATACCCTCTCAGCCCGGTTGTGTACACATCCTCTTCCAGGAAAGCAGGAATGGGGGAATAGACATTCGGCCAATCTAATTGTTCAAAACTGGGGGCACATCCCAGAATGATGCGAGCGTTTGGAAAACTGATCCGCTCCGGGATTTGAGCTTCCTTCAATTTCAGGCCCTGAACAAGACGGGGAAAGAGAGACTGAGCAAAGGCAATGCACTGCTGATTATAAGTCCAGGCGCTGGTATGCAGTACCTGATATCGCGGGCAAAACTGGCCTACCAGGCGATCATTCACGTAAATAGTTACACAAAAGCCAGAAGAAGGAGGCGGATCCTTCCAGTAGAAGAACTCTTCCGGTGGAGAGGGATTCTTATAATAATACAGTAGTTCCCAACAGTATTTCGTTGAAAACCCTTTTCTCTCTCTGGGGTAGGGGAACCTCAAATCGTGCCAAAACTTCTGTTCCCGATCGCGGCTTGCTGGACATTTTTGGCAAAGCTCAAAGAAAGAGGGATGGGGTTTGCCATAAATATTTATGGAGAATGGACCCTCAAAAAACTCTCCGTGGACCTCTCCGCTCAGAAAATATTTTCTCAGCAGCGGCAGGAGACCCCCGAAAAGCTCTTTCTGAACCCAATTATCCTCATCTATTTGCGTTAAACGAATATCCCTTGTTTCCATCTTTCACCATCAATGAACAATACTACCTGGCGGCTAAAGACGGGGGCTTGCATATCGTGTCGGGAAGATCATCGGGGGATAGATTACAACCAACCACATATCTCGCGCCATCAACCCCAACGGCTACCGCGGATTCCCCATAAAACACAATGTCCGAACCGCCCCTTTGGGCGGTTCCCCCCAGCAAGCCAGCAAGACAACCCGGGAGACGTCGGCCCCAGGTATGGAAACACCCTGCTGGATACCCATATTTCTCCTGACCCTTTTTACCGCCCCTTATTGTAGAATGCCATCGGGGATGTCGGCCGTGTCTGCTGTTACGCGGATGCGCTCTTTCCCCCTTGCTCTTTTTATGAGTTCTCTTCTAACGGCATCGCACACCCGATCAATTTGCTCCCTTGTTTTGGGATCAGGGAAATAAAGGAAATCGCGTGGGATCCCCGCCGCAACTATCTCGTCATCGGCGATGGAAATAGTATGGGGAACAGTCTGATAACCAGGTACGGTGATGCCGGCAATCACCTGGCCGCACCTGTCCAGACTATACATCACCACCACCCCCGGCACATCAAAAGCCTTAAATCGCTCCAGGACATATGTCTGGAAACTATCGGGCAATTCTTCGTAGTCGTAACAGCTTTCGGACCCCCAGTTGCGGAACAGTATCAGCGGGCTCCTTCGCCACTGAGCGTTGATAGCAGTACCAGAATACCCTTCGGGATACCTCTCAATAAATGTAAACAGATAATCATACTCATCATCCGTCAGCCCGGCGATTCGCCCGTAGTCCTCTCGGGTAGGAGGAGCGGAATACGTGAGTCTGCCTTGACGGATCGCCATCGTGACGGCATTGTAAGCGACTTTATAGACAATCTCGGTTGCCCTTCGGTCCGCATAATACGCGGCGGGAAGGGACCTATACTCGAACCCCTCGGGATGGACCGCGAACACTCCCGGTCGGATATATGCTTTTTCCACCTTACCCGCAAGGGACGATAAATGATTCCCCAGGAAGTCGTCCAGGACAGTTGTGAGAGCAACAAAAACGCCCCTCGTCCGAGCCTCTTGGGGGATTCCAAAGTAGAGAGGGCCAGCCACGGAGAACGTATCTCCCTTCACGCTGAGGGGAACATCTATTTGTTCCATCAGATCGACAACATTGCGTGCAAGACCCAGGGGCTGGGAAGAGGGTTCAGGGCGCAGTGCCACATGCTTTTTTCCCCTTGACCTCGCGAGTATACGGAAATTATCCCCTTTCAGGGTAGGGGGAATGGGGGAGTAGCGATCCGGCCACTCCAGCTCCTCAAAGATGGGGGCGCACCCCAGGGTTATCTCAGCCCCTGGGAATTTGAGCCGCCACAGGCGCTGAACTTTCTTCAAATCCAGATCCTGGATAAGCTGAAGAAAGAGAAACTGAGCAAAAAAAGCGCACTGTTTATTGCGAGTCCAGTCGCTGGTGCACAGTATCTGATGTTCCGGGCAAAACGCGGCCGCCGGGCGATCGTTTACCAAAATAATCTCACAAAGGGAAGGTAATTCCCAGTACCAGTTTCTCCATCTGTCCTCGATGAAGTCTTTCGGAGGATCCCCTCTCCGGTAGAAGAACTCTTTCGGCGGAAAGGGATCCTTCAAATAATATCTCCGCTTCAGACGGTAGTCTTCTGGGCCTTTTGTCCTTGTGGGAAGGCTATATATCAGCTCGTTGAGTAACCTCTCTTTCAGACGGGGGCCTCGTGGACATTTTTCGCAGAGCCCGTGGACATAATTGCCCTCGCCACAAATATTTATGGTGAATGGCCCCCCACACTCGTCGTAGCCCCCACTCAGAAAATATTCTTGCACGAGCGGGCGGAGGATCTCGAAAGCCCCGTCTTGTCCCCAGTTGTCCTCAGTTATGTGTGTCAGGCGAATGTCTCTTGTTTCCATCTCTATCCTCCCGAATGATTCGTCACCCCCCGCGGCTAAAGCCGGGGGGTTGTATTTAGCCCATTTGCGCGGGTGGGTAATAAGCCAGGCAAACCACCTTGCTCTTATGGACAGGGAATTCTTGGCGCGGCGAAGACCGCAACCAATCCCTTCTCTTGCGGAAGGGAGCTCTACGGCAAGAAAGTTGAGCCCGAAGTATATCGAAGGGCCAGGAGATACCCATCCATTGGGCGCCGCGTGTTAGTCCATAAAACTATACGCGACATAGAGCGCGGCAGACAAAATGGTCTGCACTATAATCAGAGGCCCACAGGATTGAACCCGGCGCCCGGATGACAGCAATCCTGCCAGAATCACTGCCGCTCCGGCCCCATTCCAGAGAGCGGCGGCCACTTTCCATCCAATCGTTGCGGGTAGAACCACCAAGCCCAACATACCGACTATCAGGAAGAGGACCACTGACAGGATTTGTTTCTGCAGTGCGTAGAGGAGGGCAAGCAGGGTTCCTCCGGGGACAACCAGCAAAGCCAGCATCACCCCTTGCCGATGGATTGGGAATAGGGGGGACGGCTGGAGATCTACCTGCCGCCTTGCCGCGCGGGTGAGGTATTCATATATACGTTCCATTTTTCACCTCCAACAAATTCGTACTCGCTGATTTGGTATTGGTCCATCAGGACGGCAATGGACCCGAGGGTTTCGTCCGGAACTGACAAAATCCTCTCGTCTCTTCCCCAGACGCTGATGTATCCTCCGTCGCCCCAGGCAAGTTTCACGGTGTAAAAATCCTCGGCAGCGACGGAAATTTTCGGCGGATCAACCTGGATCAGTGTATCAAAAACCATAGACGCGTCGGCCTGAACCACTCCCCTTATTTTTATGTTGCCGCCCTCTGCACTGACCGACTGCATTTCTGATTCGGTAATTTGCAGGTGGGCTAAAATAAGCCCCACGAGGGACTCGGGAGCCCCACGCGGGATTTTTTCCATCAGCTCTGCCGGTATGGTAAGATTGGGATTGTCCACAAAAGGCACAATACGTGCGCCTCTAATTCCCAACTCCCGTGTGGTCAGCAACCGGTCCGCAACACTCATTGCTGACAGGTAATCACAACCACGGATAACAACGAAGACTCCGGGCACCTGTCGGGTCGCAACAGCTATTTCATCAGAACAGCATAGGCATACCTTCCCCTGTTCGCTGTCTGTATATATATCAATAACAGACTCCCTGTGTTTAGGGAAAACCAAAGAGGTTTTGTTTGCCTGAATATGGTAACAGCACGCCGCGCGGACAACTCCCAGCCAGCGGCCCAGCAAGTTCTTCAGCGCGGCGGAAGCATCGGTACTCCCCCAGAGAGACACCAGCCATCTTCTCAATAGGAGTATAGCGGATTCTGTGACCATATTCGCATCCTACGGAGCCCATATTTAGCGCGGGCGCGCACGGTTTCGGGAGGAAGTCCACATAAATTACCTATTTCTTTATGCGAGAACCCGGCGTATCGCAACAGCAACATCAGCGCAACCTGACGGGGAAGGCGCAGTAAGTGGTGGTACACCTCAAAAAGGGTACGGATGCTATATATATCCCGCTCGGCATCCCCCTCGGTATCCCACTCGGTATCCCACTCGGTAGAGTCTCCGGCGATTGTTTCCAACAACATTCTGCCATCGGGAGTTTCAAAGCTAACATCGTGATCGCTGTCTGGTGAGGCCTTCTGTCCAAGCGCGGACAGGGCGTTCTCAATACATACTGCCGCGTATGCCCCAAAACGCCCCTGGCGAGGGTCGAAGCTGCGGGACGCGGCAACCATAGCCATATTTGCTTCTTGAATTAAATCCGCAAGGGTTGTCCCCGGGACGCGCTGGCTGTAGTAGTACCGGGCGGCAATAGTAAACGCCAAACGAAGATTTGCCGAGGCCAGCCTTGAAGAGGCCCACCCACCAACGACTCGCCACCATTGCAATCTCTCGCGCTCAAATGGACGTCCCTCTTGCCGAATGGTACAGGACGCGCTTCGTCCCCGAGCGACAAGAATCCCCAATTTTGCCTCGTCCTCGGGAGATAGACGCCCAATGGTAGAGATGTCATTGCTGAAGCAATCTACTGTAGACATACACTATCCCAATCCCCAAGGACAAGATGGGTACTGCCCGGATGTTGGCGCTGAGCGCTTGCTTTATATCAGCCTTCCTGCAGCCCACTTCCCAGAGAAGCCTTACAACTCCGTACAGGCCCAGCAAAAGATGGGCAACAATTATTGCAAGCCACCAATACTGGCCGCAAGCGCACGAAGCAACCATCAAGCACAGATCTGGCGTGCCATACAAGGCCTCTCCGGTGGTCTTTTTTAAGCGCGCCAAGACCTCGCGCGTCACTGCGCCAGCTGCAACAGTAATCAAGGCCCCTGCAGCGGGAAGAAAACCATATACGATAACAGACCAGGCAATCAGCAATAACAACAGCCCGCCGCAAATTAGAAGATCGACTTCCCCCGAGTATAAATCGTCAAGGGAAGCATATACCAGAAGGATAAACAATATCAGCGCCAGCAGGTATTCCACTGTTGGTCCTCCATTATATATCCAATTTCAGTTGACAAAACTGGCGGGTCCCCCGAGGATACTTGTACTGCAGTGACGCGCGGAAGTGCGGGGGGATGTAAATTTTACGGGACACCACGCAAGCAATCCCGCATTCCACGAGAGTTGACACGTCCCAGTCCTGCTCCCCTATCAGCTGAGCAAGCCAAGTGTGGGACGCTTTGCGTATACCATCCATCACGCACTCCGGGTGAAGGGGATAATCGTAAGTAGGATAGTGGAGACGGGTTTTGTTAGCGGCGATCTGCATCGCATTCAGAAATGCCGCGGGGTTCCCATAGCCGCGCGCGTCAACAAAACCGAGAATCGCGCGCTGGGCCCCAACATCCCCGCATAAAAACCACGCAACTTCGGCAAAATCCCGCGTTGTCAGGCGACTCACATCATCAGTCGGCAGTTTTGAATACAGGTATTGTACCTGGGGAATGTCAGCCAATCTTCGCAATAGCATTACCATCAACGCGGGCATCGGCCAGCGGATATCGGTACCGCCGGGGTCCGTAACGAAAATTTTTAGCTCCGCGTGGCGTGGGCTCAAACGCTGCCAAACCTGTTGCCAGGATGGAACTGCCTGCGGAGAGACATCGTCTATCAAAATCAGACGTTTGTGCGGTGATGGTAGAGATAGCAGTGAGATCACTTGCGGGAGAGTCAGGTTCGCACAAATGTCAACGTCAGAAGAAAAGAATAAATAGGGCCATTCCTGGATTGCGGCACACCAGGTTGATTTCCCTGATCCGGGCGGCGCGGCGATGGTGAACTGCTTCAACACCTCTGACGGATATATCAAAAAATGCTGAAAAACCAGTGGATTTTCTCTGGAGCAGGCAGACGCTATGCGCTCACGGATAAGAGGCGCACTGCTGCCTTGCAAATAAAGGCCCATCTCCATCAGGATCGCATTTAGCACTGGCATCCGAGACTCCGACAATCCCGTCCTCTCCAGAGCGCGGGAGCGCGTGCATCCATATGCAATCTCCTGAAGGCAACGTGCCCATTCTGGGGGCAACACCCTGAGGAACTCGCGAATCGCCAGACTTGTCTCTATGTCCATTTGTTTATCTCGTCGTGGCAAAAAGCTCGTGGGCCTCGAAACTTTCCCATCCCTGGGATGGATGGGCTACCGTGAAAACAAAGCCGCCCGCCAGGTTAACTCGCTGGCGGCCGTATTGTATTGCCCTTTGCAATTGGGAATGATATTCTGAAACCGAGAGATTGCACTCCTTCCATCCCCGATAGGGATGCCATCGCCCATCCTGGAAAACACAGATGCCCAACTCAGTGGCAACATACCGGATGTTGAGCGAACGATTTCTATATGACTTGTCCAGCGACACGAAATTCCAGGTCAGCGGAAACTCCGGAGAACCACACGGGAAATATATGTGGACCCCTACTGCTCCGTCAACCTCGGATACATATTCCAGTAAATCCAAAACCTCGGGCAGGAAAGCTTCTTTTGGGGTAGGTGCTCCAACGGGATAATTAAAGACAATGGGGCGTATTCTTTGCTCGTGTAAAAATTCCGCAATGACCCTGCTGGCAATGGCCGTTTTTGTCTGTACGGATATATCGCCGTCGCCGGAAACCTCGTTGAAGATTTCCGCGGCGTCAATGTAGGACTGGCAGTCAGAAAAGGTGTCTTTGAATCGCTGAATCCAAAAAGAAGCAACCTGATAGGGGTCAAATTTCTGAATCTCCTCTCGCTCGCCCGTATTGTACAAACGCGCAACTACAAATTGATGGTCCGCGTAATCGGGAGAAATTTGAGAACAGCCAAAGATCTTTGCTATTTCCGTGTTGGCGATACCATATTGCAAATGCGGCGCAATCCATCCGGGACGAGGCCAGTCATCGTGGTAATAAGAGGGAGTTTTTGTGGGGGGGATAGGAATGGTAGGGGTAGGACTGGGTGGGATTGACGGAGTCGGGGTAACAGTAGGGGCAAAAAACGACGGGCTATATCTTGCCGGTCGGTTATATTCTATGCGAAAAAACGCTTCGTTGGCCCGCGAGAACGCCTCTTGGCCAGAAGGCCACACCGCAATCAAGACAAGAGTCACAACAAGAAGAAGCCATTCACCTGTCCTAAACTGGGGCGACTCCTGTGTGGAGCACGTCTTTTTCTCTTGCGATACCTCGCAGCCATCGGGCATTTTTGACCTGCTCCTCAAAAGGGCTTCTATTGCTTCCCCGGCCTCACAGAGCTCCAATTCCAGACCGCGATCCTGTGGGAGCATCCTCGCCGGCTAAACCATATCGCCCCATATGTCCGTTGCAATATCCGTGTCATCAATAGGGACATACCGTTGTTGCTTTCTACCTTGGCGGTAAAACAACGACCGGGCCCGTTGGTGCAGTTTCCGTAGATAGGAACCCAGATTCCCCCGATTCGGGTCATATGGGGAATGATAAAGGGCGCGGGTTATGTAGTACACAATGAGGGACAGGCTTTCTGGATCAGCCCAGTCCCACCCCCACTTCTTCAGCGCGAAGTGAACCAATCCGGCGATAAGCTCCTCTCGTGGGGCAGAGTCCCAAAGCTCGGCCGCTTCCTCGGGGGAAATGGCCCGACAGAAAAATATGGGATATGGGATTGGATCGTCCATCTCTTTCTCAAGGGGAAACTGTCATTGTGGCGCCTCTAATTTTATCATCAGACACCCTTTTGTCAACTCCTTAATCCGGTTGTTGGGATCAGGAATCAGGGAACGAGGGATCGGTAGCGCCATTTGCAGTGATGCCGCACTTAAAACGCCGATGGCCTCTAACAAGTTGCTTTTTCGCTCCCGTTAGGCTTAGTGAGAACTTTGATGGCCCCTGATTCCAACTCCGTATCTAATATGGACTTAAATCCCTGAACGTGAATTTTTCTGATCATTGCTCTCCTGGTCGCTTTCCGTCCATATCTCTATACTGGCCTGGCCGGATGCCCAAAGGATTTGTTTCAGGACAGCTTGTAGAATGAAGCAACATCATCACAGTGGTCAGTCCTCGTGCAGTAATGACCGGGGCCTTCTCCCCGTTGACGGATCCGCCACGGGTGTAAGGGCGGACAAACGTACATCCCGGTGGGAGTGCAATACCAAATTCCCGGGCAATCTGCTGAGCACTGGGAGATGCTCTATGCCCGGGATTGAGCCGACGAAGATGCCCGCGTACCGTGTGAGCGCATCGGATGGTGTACTCTCTCTCTTGCGGCGTGCCCCAGGACCGGGTCCCCATCACGGATATATACCGCCGCGCTGGAAGGCTTCTGTGCCGAGTTTTGGGGCGTTTGCGTTCTTTGGGATAGGCCCGGGTTGGCGCTTCTTGAGAGCCGCCCGCCGGTACCGCTTCTTCCCCCGCCACTCGCAGATCTCGCCACAGCGCGGATAGGGTTGCTTCCAGAAGGGGACGGGCCGCGGGGGCAATCATATTAGACCGTAGCGGCTCTCCGGGCCGCCATTCCAAGATACAGTTGTGTTGGCCGATTTCAACTCCAACCCACAACTGATCTGGCTGGGCCCAAACGTGAAGCATACTAACTCCCCAGTCCCGCAGGGGGAACCCACGCGGAAGGGAAAGAACAAATCCCCCACAGGGCGCATACACCCCTTCTTTGGCTTCCTCAATCAACGCTGAGGCAATCCCTCGGGCCAGCGCCGGATCGCACTCTGAAAATGGCTCGGGGGGAAAATGACTTATCGGTAAGGAAATCTTTCCGTCGGGCAAGAGGAAGCGCAAGGCCTCGGGGGATATGCCCTCCAGATCAACCAGTTGCGCCCACCCGCCAGGAGAGACGCGGACCGAAAGTCCCGCTACCTGTGCCTGGAGCATCCCACCCTGGATGTCGGCCCAACTGGCGGCCAACGATTGGGCTACTAATAAACGGTCGGAATCCAGGCGCCCGGCCAACAGGGCCCTGGTCTTTTGTTCCCACAGAAGCCGAGACACCACGAGATAAAAGCGAGCGCGGTCTACTGCCCCAACCGGCAGGGAAACTCCCTCTCCCATACCGGCCAAAGTGCGAATATATGCAGTTGCCAGGCGCTCAATGTCGGTGCGGTTGAGACGACTAATTCCTACCTCGGGGGGAACGGAACAGATAGCGGCAATAACAGAGGGGCCCAGGACCACCGGGTACTGCTTGGATGATAAGGCCGCCAAGATTGCCCCGGCCAGCGCGGGATGAAGTCCGTTTTCTGCCCTTTCTACCTGCAATAATTGGTGCAGAAGATCCGTCCCCCGCGGATAGAGAAAGCGAACGGCCACATCCCCATTGCTGGCTACGACCCCAGCCATTTTCTTTGTAAGGGGATGGGCCTTTGTGCCGGGTAGCGGCCACCGATGCCAAGCCAGACCGTTGAGAATAGCCGCGACGGCGTCCGCGATGGAGATTTCCAAGGACGGACGAACGGGAACAATATCAATCCACGGTCCGGATTCGGGGAATCCTAACTCTAACCCGTTGGACTCCTTGATTCTTCGCATCGGGCTTTCTATGTAGAACCAACCGATTGCCGTTGTTTTGCTATGAGGGCGCTTCCTGAAGCAAATGCTATCTAAGAAGCATCCCCCGTGTTTTACTCTCTCTTTGCCACCGGCGGGGTTTTTACCCCGCCTCTCCGCCCCAGACCATACCCCCGCCGGAAGATCTCCGGAATGCTTACTTGGCCTCTCTCCATTGTGGAGAAAATCCCCAGCCCCTCCAGAGATTGGCGAAGTTGGTCATCATCATTAGACAAGTCAGGGGGCCCGAGTACCGATCCGGCCCCGGTCTGTTGCCGAAGATTTTCCAAAAGTCCGGCCTTTGCCCACCGGTCCCGAATCTCTGTAAACGCGCTGGGCACAAACATACCACTGATACATTGCATCAGGGCATCTACCCAAGGATAGTCTTCTCTCATTTCCTCTATCCGAATTCGGGCGGCGTCCCGGACGCCTTTCCGGATACCCTCATAGTGCAGAGCATACCAATGTTCTGGGTAGTTGTTTTGGGTATCTTCTGCCGCGCGGTACAGCGCGGTCAGAAATGAACGAGGACTGATTCGGCCGTGGACATCGGCCAAGTGAGCCGGCAACCAGGTATACGGAAAGCCCTTCTTCCTATCCTGGCCCATCCATTCTCCCGCGATGAGATGGAAGAGTTCCCGGTGTTTCTCTTCGTCCATTCGGAATGGGCGGGGCCATTGCCAGATCACTCCGCCGTTATATGGGATTTGCTCCCATTGGATTCTCACTTCCCGCT
>DAOTWL010000326.1:0-4837 GCA_034435875.1 Anaerolineae bacterium | reverse complement strand
CGGACGACGGACCACGGACGACGGACCACGGACGACGGACCACGGACGACGGACGACAGACGACGGACGACAGACGACGGACGACGGACGACAGTGGTCAATGGTCTGTGGTCAATAGTCTATGGTCCGTGGTCAATGGTCAATGGTCCGTGGTCAATGGTCAATGGTCCGTGGTCAATGGTCTATGGTCCGTGGTCAATGGTCCGTGGTCAATGGTCAATGGTCCGTGGTCAATGGTCTACGGTCCGTGGTCAGGAGGAGATGATGCCGCGATTTCAGCGCCCCACCGGAACTCACGACATCCTGCCGGAGGAGCAACCGTACTGGGAGTACGTCACCGAATTCGCGGTGCGGCTGGCCCGGCGGGCCGGCTTTGAACGCATAGACGTCCCCCTCTTTGAGGCCACCGAACTCTTCGCCCGGGGCATCGGCGCCACCACCGACATAGTGGAAAAAGAGATGTACACCTTCACCGACAAGGGCGGGGAGTCGCTGACCCTCCGGCCGGAGTTCACGGCGGGGGTCGTCCGCGCCTACATTGAGAACGGGATGCACGTGCGCCCCCAGCCGGTCAAACTCTACTCCCTCGGCCCCGTCTTCCGGTACGACCGCCCCCAGGCCGGGCGCTTCCGTCAGTTCCACCAGTTCAACATGGAAATTCTCGGCGAGATAGACCCCCTCGCCGACCTGGAGGTGATGCTTCTCATCTGGGACCTCTACGCCGGTCTGGGTTTCCGCGATCTCTCCTTTCAACTCAACTCCACCGGCTGTCCCCGCTGCCGCCCCGGATACGTCGGGGTTCTGAAAGAGTACTACGAGGAGCACATCGGCGAAATCTGCGAGGACTGCCGCCGGAGGCTGGCGCGCAACCCCCTGCGGGTGCTGGACTGTAAGGCGGACGTGTGCCAGCCGGTCATCGCGGCGGCGCCGCCCATCACCGACCACCTCTGCGACGAGTGCGCCGACCACTTTGCCCGACTGCGGGAGTACCTGGACCTGCTGGGGCGGCCGTACACGCTGAACCACCGGCTGGTGCGGGGGCTGGATTACTACACCAAGACCGTCTTTGAGGTCTGGGCGGCGGGCATCGGCGCGCAGGCGGCGGTCTGCGGCGGGGGCCGCTACGACGGCCTGGCCGAGGCGCTGGGCGGCCCGCCGACCCCCGGCGTGGGCGTGGCCGCCGGGATAGAGCGCATCATCATGGTGATGAAGGCCCAGGAACTGGAGGTCCCGCCCTTGCCCGCTCCCCCCGTCTTCCTGGCCCATCTGGGTGACCGGGCCCACCGGGAGGCCGTCCGCCTGGCGGACGAACTCCGTCGGGCCGGGGTGGCCGTCTGGACCGCCTTCGGCGATCGGGGGCTGAAGAGCCAGATGCGGGAGGCGGATAAACGGGGCGCCCGCTACGTCGTCATCCTGGGCGAGAATGAACTGGCCCGGGGGGCAGCGGCGGTGCGGGATATGGCCGCCAGCGAGCAGGCGGAAATCCCCCTGGAGGAACTGGTCCCGTGGCTGCGGCAGCGGGTCGGCGCCTGAGCACCGTCGGCATCTTCACCCACTCGCGCCTTCCGACGGCGTCCCCGCTGGCCCGGGAAATCGCCCACTGGCTGCGGGAACGGGGAATTCGGGTTTGGGAGGCGGATTCTCTGGACGAGAACACCGTCCTCCCGGACCTGGCCGATACTGACCTGCTGGTCACGCTGGGGGGCGATGGCTCCATTCTACGGGCGGCCCACCGGACTGCCGGTCACCCGACCCTGATCCTGGGGGTCAACCTGGGACGGATGGGCTTCCTCACCGAGGCGGAGCCGGACGGGTGGGAGGAGGTACTGGGGCGGGTGGTGCGGGGGGAGTACTGGGTGGAGGAGCGGATGATGCTGCGGGCGACGGTCGGGGCCGGAGGCCTGCCCGCGCGGGATGCCCTGAACGATGTGGTGGTGGGGCCGGGCGCGCTGGGGCGGGTGGTCCATCTGGAGGCCCGGGTGGACGGCGACCTGCTCACCACCTACGTGGCGGATGCGCTGATTGTCGCTACGCCCACCGGGAGCACGGCCTACGCGCTGGCAGCGGGCGGGCCGATTATGCCCCCGCAGCAGCGGAATATCTTGCTGGTGCCGGTCGCCCCCCATCTGAGCCTGGACCGGGCAGTGGTGCTGGCGGAAGGTGTCCGGGTGCGGGTGGTCGTTCGAGGCTACTCCCCGGCCTCCCTGATTGTGGACGGGGAGGTAGTGGCGGAACTGGCGCCCGGGGACGCGGTGGAGGTGGAGGCCAGCCCGCGCGTGGCCCGCTTCGCCCGGGTGCGGGAGCGGGACTACTTCTACCGGACGCTGATGGCCCGCCTGGTGCCCCGGCGGTAGATGGCGCGACCCCCTTGACAAATCCCGATTCGGATGTATAATAAATTATGCCTCAAGCAGGTGTCCCATCCGGCGCACCTGGAAAACGCCACATCCGGTTCTCCGACCCACTGCGCTCCCTCTGGGACGGGTGGGCGATACGGTGTGGGGAGCAATCCCCACGCCCGCCGTGGTTGCAAAGGAGACCTGTAGGTGCCGGGAACGTCCCGGTAGCAGGTCTCCTTTTTGTTTTAATCCGGCTACCTCCACTTGAAAGACTATCCCGTCTTTGGGAGGCCTTATGGCTGGTGCTCCCTTATTCCTCTCCTCCTCTTCGGAAAATCGGGCGAAACAGCCGCGAGAGATACTGTTGCCTTTGCCTCAGCCCCCGTACACCAGCCAGAATTTTGCTGTTTAGGCGGATATTGTCACAATTTTGCCGCGTTTGCGGCAATTGTCAAATTCTTGCTGTTTCGGTGGACAGTTACCAGACATAAGCCGTTATGCTGGGACTGTCAACCCAATCCCATGTTAGCCTGCCTCTCGCACCAGTACTCGGTGAGCCAAATGGAAGTCTTGCTTCCTCACATTTCAAAGTGGTTTCTGGACAAGCAAGAGCACTTTACGACTTTTGCGGAAGCAGATAGCCGCATCGAAGGGTGGTTCAAAGCAGAGTTGCTTGTCTTATTCAACCGACTTGTAGCAAGCCAAGTGATTGAAACGTTTGAGCGTGAAATCAATATTTCCTCACCGAAAGATGGCAAGCGAAAGCAGGTTGATTTTAGGCTTTACCTTCAAGGTCGAGAGCACCTGTGCGAACTGAAAGCGTTATGTATCAGTCAAGCGGCAGGAACTCCTCGCAATTTGTACTTTTACTTCCGAGACGACCACGTTGGGCTGATAAGAGATTTCAAGAAGTTAGACGAGATCGGCAATCCAAACAAGTGGGTGGTTGCTTTCGTCTATCCTGCTCCTGATTCAAAGGAGTGGAACAACGCCATAGCGTCATTGCCAAGCACATTGAGACATTGGAGACCAGTAACAACTATCAGTGATTTTCCAGATTGGATGTATATTGCGTTGTGGAAAGGATGACGTTTACAAGAAGCGCGTTTCAGTCAGATACGGCGGGCTAACCAGCGCATGCACCCGACAGGCTTCGCCTCGCGGCGCTCGGCTCGCCTGCGGGTGATGCGCGTGCCGTTAGCCAGCCCTTTGCTGTTCCACCATTTCGGAATACAATCAAGATCGCACTCTGCTTGACAAGGCTACCTCGTGGACATCCAAAACCTTATTGACGCTATCCGTCATAATCGTATCCGTATCAGCGACCATGCTGATGAAGAAGCACAGGCAGACCACCTGTCCTTTGATGAAATTTTCTTCAGCGTTCTGCATGGAGAGATTATTGAAGACTATCCCACCGACAAGCCCTACCCAAGTTGCTTGATATACGGGGATAGTTTTATCGGAGATCCGATTCACAGCGTTTGGGCTTACAATCCAGAAACTCAATGGGCTGTGTTAGTCACCGTGTACCGACCTGACCCTGACCGATGGATTGATTGGCGCATCAGGAGAAAGAGATGAAACCTTTTGATAAGTGCCCCATTTGTGGGGGTGAACTAGTTGAGAAGGAAGTAGAGAAACTGCTCAAAGGTGGTATGCATACGGCAGTGCTCAAGGTGCGTGCTGATGTATGCCTGCGATGTGGTGAGCGCTTGTATTCCGCTGAAACGGTTAAGCGCTTTGAACAGATTCGGCAGAAACTGGAACAGCAAGATATTGCCGAGTTTCAGCCACTGGGTCAGACCTTTCAGGTGGCATAGAGTTTACTGTCCAGACGGGCTGGCTAACCAGCGCTTGCCAAGAAACAGAAAGGGGCCAAATCTGGGGTTTTGAGGGCCACAAGCGGCGTTTGGCCTGAAAACAGGCAACACAAAATGCCCGTCAAGCCTCGGCGGGCGAAGGGCTGGCCTCTTGCCTACCAACCTGTTGAGTCTGGACGGCGCGGCTTCTCAAAGAAAACAGGCAACTTGCCAATCGGGGTCGCTAAAGCGCCACCAATGAAGAAATCGCCGAAGCCGCAGCCCAGGTTGCTAAGCGGGAAGCGTTGCCGCTGTCACCAATGCATAAGTTCGGGCTGCGCCGTCCATTGCGCTCTTATTATACCACATCTCCTGTTTCATGGGGTAGGAAGGCTGGCCCCGCCTGCCAGGGGGAGTTGCTAAGAACGTGCCAGCGGCTCGTTCATCCGGTGGGAAGGCAGGCCGCGCCTGCCAGGGGGTGTGTAGCCGACCGTGCTCCGTACGCGGCAATCCACGTTGACTTGCCAGCAAAGGTGCTTGTGGTTGAAACGTGACTTGCCTGACCCGCACGGCGGCTGAAGTGCGGGCCGTTGAAACTGTCGAAAAAGGGGCGAATCCATCTTAAAGCCGCGGGGTTGTATGCTTCGAGGAGACCCCGATGGCAAAATTCAAACCGCTGAACGACAACCAGATGAT